>NZ_JBYCLA010000493.1:0-2984 GCF_057473665.1 Mycobacterium sp. TH-M25 | reverse complement strand
CTCACGGCGTGCAAGGCACATTCCGGTGACGGCTTTCTCGGTAACCAATGATGACCATGTTTGGTTGGAGTCGGGGCTGGAGCATGATCTGCTGCGTATGTGCGACCGTGACCCGGACGTCGCGTGGGTGGTCTCGCAGCCGTTTCGGCTGTCATGGGCCGAGCCGACGTCGGGTAGTCATACCCCTGATTTGCTCACGGTCGGTGCTGGAGGCCAAGTGACGGTCTGGGACGCGCGGCGGCTTGAGGAGCAGGACGACGATTTCAGGATGCATGCAGACGTCGCCTTGCGTTGTTGCGGCGCGGTTGGTTGGTGCTACGAGGTGTTCAGCGAACTGGCGACGCACGAACGTTTGAACTTGTTGTGGCTGCACGGATTTAGGCGACGCCCGGCGTGGATGCACCGGCATGCCAACCTTATACGTCGAACAGCCGGCGGCACAGGGACCTCGTTGGGGGATCTGTTCACCCATGACGATGGCTCTGGAGAGCTGAAATCGGCTGTGTGGCATCTGGTGTGGGCCGGCCAGCTCGACATCGACCTCACGACCGGCATCACTGATGAATCGCGTGTCACCGTCAACGAGGAGTTGTGGGATGTCTGAGGGCCGCACACAACTTCGCGAGGGAACACGGGTATTAACTGACACCGGAACGGGTGTGGTGGCCGCGGTCGACTCATCGGGATACCTAATCCGGGACGCATTCGGCGAGCTGGAGTGCATCGGCTGGCCCGACGAAGCGGCAGTCCGTGAAATCACTCAAGGGGCAATGGCGCCACTAGCCGAAGCGTTACGACCTCTCTGGGACGCTCTAGACGACAACGCCAAACGGGTCGCCCTGGATCGCCTGGAGGTGGTGCAAGAAATCCTCACCGGCTATCGAGACGGCCATCGAGAACTGGCTCGCAAGGGTGAGCCGCGGTATCCGTTCGGGCCGGGGTTCGGCCTCTCTGAATCTCGCCGATGTGAGGCGATGGCGAGCCTGCTCGCCGAGGAACACCGTTACGACCGGGCGGCGCAACGGCGCATTCAGGACGGCGAGATTCAGGTTGGAACGACGAACCCGAGCACGATCAGAAAGTGGGTCAGGTCCTGGAAAGACGGCGGGTTAAGGGCGCTGATCGATGGACGTAGCCTACGAGCCCGAAAGTCGTGGGAAGTGATCGATCCCCGCTATCGGGCGGTCGCCGAGCAGGTGCTCGACACCCTCGATGGTGACAAGTCCATGGTTTCTATCAAGGAGCTGGATCGCCGGATTCGGGTCCGGCTTACAGATAGCGGCGTCAAAGACCCGAGAGTGCCCGAGCGGATCACCGGCGAGTATCTGTCCACGCTGCAAAGACAACGGGGCGCGACCCCACGAGCGCAGCGTAGCCGCAGTCTGCGGAAAACGTCGGGCGTACAGCACTTCCCCGCTATCCGCCCGGGGCAAGTCGCCGCAATCGATGCGACACGAGCAGACAATCTCGTGTATTCGCCACTGACTGGAGATTCCTACAGTGTCGAGATCTTAACCGCAGTGGACGTCGCCACTCGGGTCGTTCTCGCGCTGCGAGTGACGCCACGCAGCGCCGATGGCATCGACGCCGGGTTGATGGTTTACGACATCTGTCGCCCGTTCTCTTCGATCGTGCAGGAAACGGAGATGACCGACTGGCGCTGGGTCGGATTACCTGAACAGCTCGACTTATCGCAGACCCGCGTGCGGGTCGGACGACAACTGATAGCGCCCGACTTTTCGACTTTGCAGGGTCCACACCACCTCCCCTCGGTCCGGCCCGACGCGATCCACGCGGATCAGGGCGCCATTTTCGTTTCCCGGGTTTTCCGGGCGACGCTGCGCGACCTCGGTATCGATCTTCTGCTCAGTCGCGGCGGGCACCCGACGGACAATCCTCACGTCGAACGCTGGCATGAAACACTTCAACGCGCTTTACAACAATTCCCAGGCTACAAGGGCCGCAACACTTCTGAACGTGGACGGCTGGTCTGCGCCGAGCCCTTGATGACGGCCCGCGAGTTGCAGGACTTCCTGCGGCGTTTCGTGGCGCTGGACTACCACCGTTCATGGCACACCGGTTTGATTCTGCCGGGCGAGCCGGCCGCGCGGCTGTGCCCGCTGGAGATGTGGGACGCGCTGGTGGACGTCTGCGGCCGCATCGACGTACCTCAAACACCTGATCTGATCTATCAGTTCCTACCGGTGCGTTGGCTGACCATCAGCCACCAGGGAGTGGAATGGGCCAACCTGGTCTATGACTCGACGGTGCTCGATGATTATCGGACCGTACCGACCGGCTACTTCCGTGCCGGCGATCGCGCGGCACCCTTTCATGTCGATCCGCATGATGTTTCCCGGATATGGTTCCGCGACCCGAAGACCGACCGGGTAGAACCGATCGCGTGGCGCGGCGCCGCGCGCACTGATGCGCCGATGACCGCACGGATTGTCGCAACGGCGTGCCGACGGATCCGTGACCGGGGCGGCAACACGATCCTCAAAAGGGATTCGGCCACGCGCCAGATCCTCAGCGAATTAGTCGAATTGGCCCGCGTTGACAACCCCGATGGCGATTGCAGCCAGCTGGTAGCCGCGACACTTCGCGTCGAACAGGCCCGCAGGGATCACGACGAGGCGCAATACGCCATCGGGCAATACCCGCCAAAGACGGCACACAACGCCGCGGCGGCTGGGATCAGCGATCCGTCGATTGTGCGTAGGCGGTGGCCCGACCTGTTGATCGGAGACTGAACAAACATGGATTCCCGCCGATGGCATGACTGGTGCACCTCTGCTGTACCAGTCGAGCCGGGACCGCTGACACTCAAGCAATGGAACACCCTCGACAATGCTGCGCGCAGATCCCATATCAACCAATTGAAGCGGTGGCTCCACCAATGGTATTGCGACACCGTCCATTTCGATGCCGTAGCTGAGGGCTTGAGCGCGATCATCGACCGCACCGCCCAGACTCCGCCGGGG
>NZ_JBYCLA010000492.1:0-3774 GCF_057473665.1 Mycobacterium sp. TH-M25 | reverse complement strand
GCTGCAGCGCAGCGGGTTGGGACCGGTAGCGGGGGTGGACGAGGTAGGCCGCGGCGCCTGCGCGGGCCCGCTGGTGGTGGCCGCCTGCGTGCTCCGACCGGGGCGACTGGAAAGCCTTGCTGCCCTTGATGATTCCAAGAAGCTCAGCGAGCAGGCGCGGGAGAAGTTGTTTCCGTTGATCTGCCGCTATGCGCTGGCTTACCACGTGGTGTTCATCCCGTCGGTCGAGGTTGACCGGCGTGGTGTGCACGTAGCCAATATTGAAGGCATGCGGCGTGCGGTGGCCGGTCTGTCGGTGCGGCCTGGCTATGTATTAAGCGACGGCTTCCGGGTGCCCGGCCTGCCGGTGCCGTCGCTGCCGGTAGTCGGTGGAGACGCGGCGGCCGCCTGTATTGCCGCGGCCAGTGTGCTGGCCAAAGTCAGCCGCGACCGGTTGATGGTCGCGATGGACGCCGACCACCCCGGCTACGGCTTCGCTGAACACAAGGGGTACTGCACACGCGCGCATAGCCTGGCGCTTAGCCAGCTGGGGCCCTGCCCCGAGCATCGCTATTCGTTCATCAACGTCCGGCGCATGGCGACCAGGTCCAATACCCGGGCAGTGGCTGAATTCACACCGGACCCTCCGGCCGAGCACGGCGGATGCCGGTGAGGAAAGATGAGACCAGAGTTCCCACCCGGCGACGATCGGGTCGCTTGTGGCTCAACGAGTCCAAGGGGCCCAACAGGTCGTCGGGAACAGGGTCGTCGGGAACAGGGTCAGGGAGAAGGACGTCTGAGCAGATGAGTGACAGATGAGTGCTGAGGATCTCGAAAAGTATGAAACCGAGATGGAGCTCTCGCTGTACCGCGAATACAAGGACATCGTCGGCCAGTTCAGCTACGTCGTGGAAACTGAGCGGCGTTTCTATCTGGCGAACAGTGTGGAGATGGTGCCGCGCAACGCCGATGGCGAGGTGTATTTCGAGCTGCGACTAGCCGATGCCTGGGTGTGGGACATGTATCGGCCAGCGCGGTTCGTGAAGCAGGTGCGGGTGGTCACCTTCAAGGACGTCAACATCGAAGAAGTTGAGAAGCCCGAGTTACGGCTGCCGGAATAGGCTGACGAGACCCGGCTGTGCCTCGGGCGGAAGCTGATCCTCGCCGGCCTGGCCAAACAATGTACGTTGGCTGCGTGAGGTTCCAGCGCCCAGCCGCAGCTCGCGACATCCCGGCCAGCTATGACGAGCACGCGGTAGCGGTTACCCCGCGCAAGCAGGAGGCGGCGGGCGTGCGGGCGGTGATGGTATCGCTGCAGCGCGGGCTGCAGCAGATGGGTGCGCTGCGCACCGCGGCGGCGCTGGCTCGGCTGAATCAGCGCAACGGCTTCGATTGCCCTGGCTGTGCGTGGCCCGAGGAGCCCGGCGGACGCAAGTTGGCCGAGTTCTGCGAAAACGGCGCCAAGGCGGTTGCCGAGGAAGCCACCAAGCGCACGGTTACCCCGGAGTTCTTCGCCCGGCACTCGGTGGCCGAGCTCGCCGCGCAGCCCGAGTACTGGCTGTCGCAGCAGGGCCGTCTGACCCACCCGATGGTGTTGAACCCCGGTGCCGAGCATTACCGACCGATCAGCTGGGATGCTGCCTACCAGCTGATCGCCGAGCAGCTCACGGCGCTGGACAGCCCGGATGCGGCGGTGTTCTACACCTCGGGTCGCACCAGCAACGAAGCCGCGTTCTGTTACCAGCTGCTGGTCCGAAGCTTTGGCACCAACAACCTGCCCGACTGCTCCAACATGTGCCACGAGTCATCGGGCTCGGCGTTGACCGATTCGATCGGCATCGGTAAGGGGTCGGTCACCGTCGACGATGTCGAGCATGCCGATTTGATCGTCATCGCCGGACAAAACCCAGGCACCAATCATCCGCGGATGCTGTCGGTATTAGAAAAAGCAAAGGCTAACGGCGCCAAGGTCATTGCGGTCAACCCGCTGCCCGAGGCTGGGTTGATCCGGTTCAAGGACCCGCAGAAGATGAACGGGATACTGCGACACGGTGTCCCGATCGCCGACGAATTCGCGCAGATCCGCATCGGCGGCGACATGGCATTGTTCGCCGGACTGGGCAGGGTGTTACTCGAGGCGGATGACCGTGCCCCGGGCACGGTCATCGACCAAGCATTCGTCGACAAGTACTGCGCTGGGTTCGACGAGTATCGGCGCCGCACCCTCGATGTCGACATCGATACCGTGCTCGCCGCCACCGGCATCGAACGACAACAGCTGGAGCGCATCGCCGCGATGTTGATGGCGTCGCAGCGCACCGTCGTTTGCTGGGCGATGGGCTTGACCCAGCACAGTCACGCGGTCGCCACGATCGGTGAAGTCACCAATCTGCTGCTGCTGCGCGGCATGATCGGCAAGCCAGGCGCGGGGGTGTGTCCGGTGCGTGGGCATTCCAACGTGCAGGGGGATCGCACGATGGGCATCTGGGAGCAGATGCCCGAGCAATTTCTGGCGTCGCTGGATCGTGAGTTCGGCATCATCAGCCCCCGCACGCAAGGGTACGACACCGTGGCCGCGATCCGGGCCATGCGGGACGGGCGGGCAACGGTATTCATTGGCATGGGGGGTAACTTCGCAGCGGCTACCCCGGACACCGCCGTCACCGAAGCAGCCTTGCGCAGGTGTGCGTTGACCGTGCAGATTTCGACCAAACTCAACCGCAGTCACCTCGTTCACGGAGCCACGGCGCTGATCCTGCCGACGCTGGGTCGCACCGACCGCGACATCCGCGGTGGGCGCAAACAGGTTGTTTCGGTTGAGGATTCGATGTCGATGGTGCATCTGTCGCGAGGCAGCCTGCATCCGCCCAGCGATCAGTTGCGTAGTGAGGTCCAGATCGTCTGCCAGTTGGCCCGCACGCTGCTCGGTGCTGGGCACCCGGTGCCGTGGGAACGGTTCGCCGAGGACTATGACACCATCCGCGATGCGATCGCCGCGGTGGTGCCCGGCTGTGCCGATTACAACCGCAAGGTGCGCGCACCCGACGGATTCCAGCTACCGCACCCGCCGCGTGATGCGCGTGAATTCCATACCAGTACTGGCAAAGCCAATTTCGCCATCAATCCGCTGCAATGGGTTCCGGTACCGCCGCGCCGGCTGGTGCTGCAAACACTACGCAGCCACGATCAGTACAACACCACGATCTACGGGCTCGACGATCGTTATCGCGGGGTGCAGGGTGGCCGCCGAGTGGTGTTTATCAACCCCGTCGACATCGAGGCGCTGGGCTTGACCGTGGGCCAACGCGTCGACTTGGTGTCGGAGTGGACCGACGCCGAAAACCGCTTGCAGGAGCGGCGCGCAAAGGACTTCTTGGTGGTGGCTTACTCGACTCCGGTCGGCAATGCGGCGGCCTACTACCCGGAGACCAATCCGCTTGTGCCACTTGACCACACCGCGGCCAAGTCGAACACTCCGGTGTCGAAAGCGATCATCATCCGAGTGGAGTCGGCGTCTTAGTGGGGCAGGTAACGCAGCGTCGTCGGGTTAGGCATCTCACCGCCGAGCAGGCGATTACCCGGCCGGAAACCTTAGTCGTTGAGGAGCCGCTGGAGATCCGCGTCAACGGAAGCCCGGTCACCGTGACGATGCGCACGCCGGGCTCCGATATCGAACTCGCGCAAGGTTTTCTGCTCACTGAAGGGGTAATCGCGCACCGCGAAGACGTGCTGACTGTTCGCTATTGCGGCGGGCGCGATATGGACGGTGCCAACACGTACAATGTTCTCGATGTG
>NZ_JBYCLA010000491.1:0-2669 GCF_057473665.1 Mycobacterium sp. TH-M25 | reverse complement strand
CACTCGGCGGTGCAAGTTGTTGGTCTCGGCGATGGTGGCGTCGTACGTCGCGCCGACGGCAATTGACGTCGGCTCTGGTGCCGGGATCTCCACCGTGCGCACTCGGTAGCGCACCCCGTGGAGGTCGGTGTCGGCGTAGTCGTCTTTCAGTTTGGGCAGCGTGATGTCGGAATTCGACTTGACCAAGTTGCCGCGGCGCACCGTGATGATGGCGTCCCGGTCGTTGGGCGAGCGCGGAATTTCGTCAAGGCCCCGCGGCACGAACGGGATCGCGAAACCCGCGGCCTCGTCCAGTTTGCGGTCTAGCCGCTCTTTGCGGTCGTTGGTGATCCCGACCCAGACGACGGTGCCGACGATGAGCACTGGAATCGCTGCACCGATGGCCGTGGCGACCACCACCCGGGTTCGCAACGACGGCGTACGGGCAAAGATGCGCGACAGGATATTCATGGCATGCTTCGATCCGGTTACTGCATGCGCAGCACGAACCCGACTCCTCGAACGGTGTGCAGTAGCCTAGGCCCGCCGTTGGCCTCCAGCTTGCGGCGCAGGTACCCGATGAACACGTCGACGACATTGGTGTCGGCGGCGAAATCGTAGCCCCACACCAGCTCCAGCAGCTGGGCGCGCGACAGTACGGCGGTCTTGTGCTCGGCCAGCACTGCCAGCAGATCGAACTCTCGCTTGGTTAGGTCGACGTCGACACCATTGACCCGGGCTCGCCGACCGGGGATGTCCACCTCCAGCGGGCCCACGGTGATGGTTTCCGAGGAGGACGTCGCGGTGGCGCCGCGGCGGCGCAACAGCGCCTTCACTCGTGCTACCAGCTCGGCCAGCACGAACGGTTTGACCAGGTAATCATCGGCGCCGGCCTCCAGGCCCGCCACCCGGTCGTCGACCGAACTGCGTGCGGACAGCACGCAAACCGGGACGTCGTTGTCCATGGCTCGCAACGCCGTGACGACGCTGACACCGTCCAATACCGGCATATTGATGTCGAGCACGATTGCGTCCGGCCGGGTCTCAGTGGCGCTGCGCAACGCCTCGGCCCCGTCGACGGCGGTTGATACCTCGAATCCGGATAGTCGTAGGCCGCGCTCCAGCGAGGCAAGCACATCGGAGTCGTCGTCGACGACCAACACTCGAGGTGAGCTGACACCAGTGTCCATGCCGCCCATTTTGCCGGATCGTTGCCGACGGCGGTGGGAGGACCACCCGCTGGGTCGCGGGGGAGTGACCCACCGCACGGCTGTTCCCCGAGTGTCTGCTCTCGACACGGCCGCCCGTCGGTTAATAGTTACTGTTTCGGCGCTGACTGTGTGGTAGTCGAAATCAGTTGGTAGACAGCGGTATCCAGTGTATTTGCCACCGCTGATGTTGCGGGATTTAAACTTTGGCGCGCCATCTTGCACCTGGATCGGGAGACGGATTCGGTGAGGGCTAGGGCGTGGTGCTGGCATTCGGACGCGTTGACGCAGTTCGTCGAAGACATCCGGTTGGGTCAGAGGGCCTCGGCGGTCGCGCGTCCGGCAGCGCGTCCGGAGAAGATGCAGCCACCCTGGAAGGTGCCTTCCAGCGCGTTGTAGCCGTGCACCCCACCACCGCCGAACCCGGCGACCTCCCCCGCGGCATACAGGCCGGGAATGGGTTTGCCGTCGGCGCCTAGCGCGCGCGAGGCAAGGTCGGTTTGGATGCCGCCCAACGTCTTTCGGGTCAGGATGTGCAGTTTCACCCCGATCAGTGGTCCCGCATCGGGGTCGAGGATGCGGTGCGGGGCGGCTACCCGGCCGACCCGATCGCCCAGTGAGCGCCGCGCGTTGCGGATGCCCTGAACTTGGACGTCCTTGCTGAACGGGTTGGCCATTTGCAGATCCCGGGCTTCGATCTGCGCGCGGATCACGGCCGGGTCCAAGAGGGGTTCATCGGTGAGGGTGTTCATTCTTGCGACGAGTTCTTCGAGGCTTTCGGCGACCACGAAGTCGGCGCCGTGGGTTTTGAACGCCTCGACCGGGCCCGGCGCCTGCTTATTGAAGATCCGTTCCCGCAGAACTGCTTTGCGGCTCTTGGAGGTGATGTCGGGGTTTTGCTCCGAGCCGGACAGCGCGAACTCTTTCTTGATGATCTTCTGGGTCAGGATGTACCAGGAGTGGTCGTAGCGCGCGATGTCGGGGGTGGTGCGCAGGTACCGCAGGGTGCCCAGGGTGTCGTAGCCGGGTAGGTAGGGGGCGGGTAGCCGCCGGCCCAGCGCGTCGAACCACATCGACGACGGGCCGGGAATGATCCGGATGGCGTGGTTAGGCCAGATCGGGTTCCAGTTGATGACGCCTTCGGTGTAGTGCCACATCCGGTCGCGGTTGACCAGCCGTACTCCGCTGTCGGCGGCGATGTCGAGCATCCGGCCATCGACATAGGCGGGCACACCGGTGATCATGGACGCCGGTGGGGTGCCCATCCGCTGCGGCCAGTGGCGCCGCACCATGTCGTGGTTGCCGCCGATCCCGCCGGTGGTGATGATCACCGCCTGCGCGGATAGCTCGAACTCGCTGATCTTTTCCCGGTTGGAGGGGGCGCCGCGCACCGAGTCGTCGGGTGCCAGCACTATGCCTTTGACCCCGGTGGCAGCGCCGTTGGTGAAGACCAGTTCGTCGACGCGGTGACGGTGATAGAAC
>NZ_JBYCLA010000490.1:0-4783 GCF_057473665.1 Mycobacterium sp. TH-M25 | reverse complement strand
GTATCCGCGACGTCCTTTGGGGTCTGGCGGGACGGTGGTCCACACGGCGAGTCGGTGGCGTCCATGAGCCGCAATCGCCTGTTGGTGATTGCCGGCGCGTTGGCCGTCACCGCCACCGTGTCGCTGGTTTTCGGAATCATGTTGCTGAACAAGAACATCAGCTCGTATATCGCGTCGCACTATCACGAATACTCCCGTGATGCCAACGGAATTCGCTACGCCTGCACCGGATCACCCGCGCAGGTAGCCCAGACGCTCGCCAACTATCAGACACCCGAAGCGCGCGCCGCCAACGGCACCAACCAATACCTGCGCTACAGCAACAACATTGTGACCGTCGGCCCGGATGGCAACTATCCGTGCAGCATCCGCATCGAACCGCTCAGCGCCGGATACAGCCACGGCACGTTCATATTCCTCGGCCCCGGGTTCACCCCAGGATCACCATCGGGCGGTGCCGGAGGTAGCCCTGGAGGCCCCGGTGGAACGAAATAGCAAAGGAGACAGACAGCCATGAACCTCGCCGTCCAGATCGGAACCGTCGACCTTAATCCCGTCCTGAAAGGCGCGGTCGCGACGATCCTGTACTTTGCGGTCGGCATGGCCGTACTGCTCGTCGGGTTCTACATGGTCGACTGGCTGACCCCGGGAAAGCTGCGCCAGCTGGTGTTCATCGATCGCCGGCCCAACGCTGTCGTCCTCGCTTGCGCCATGTACATCGCGCTCACCACGGTCATCATCAGCGCCATCACCAACAGCTACAGCCAGCTCGGTCAGGGACTGCTCGGCGTGGCGGTGTACGGGTTCATGGGCGTGATTCTGTTGGGAATAGCAATGCTAGCCATACACCTGCTGATACCGGGTAGTTTCCACGAGCACGTCGACGAGCCGGAGCTGCATCCGGGATCGTTCGCGGTGGCGCTGATACTGCTGGCCGTGGGAGGAGTGACCGCCGCCGCGCTGTCATGAGCTCTATTCCGGTGCCCGCAGTCGGCCGGCCCGCCGAGTTTTCGAGACGGTGGCGGGCCGTGCTGCTGGCTGCCGTCGCCGCGTGTGCGGCCTGCGGCATCATTTACGAACTCGCGCTGCTGACCCTGTCGGCAAGCTTGAACGGCGGCGGCATCGTCGCAACTTCACTGATCGTCGCCGGCTACATCGCCGCGCTGGGTGCTGGGGCCTTAGCAGTCAAACCGCTGCTGACGCATGCGGCAATCACCTTCATCGCGGTCGAGGCGCTGCTGGGCATCATCGGCGGCCTGTCCGCGGCGGCGCTCTACGTGGTGTTCGCGTTTATGGACGGGTCAACATGGGTCCTGGCGGTGAGCACAGCGCTGATCGGCGGCCTGGTCGGCGCCGAGGTGCCCCTGCTGATGACGCTGCTGCAACGCGGCCCTGCCGACCCCACTACCGATATCGCCACCGCTACCGGCCGCACACTGGCGAACCTCACCGCAGCCGACTACCTGGGCGCGTTGATCGGCGGGCTTGTCTGGCCCTTCGTTCTGCTGCCGCAGCTGGGGATGATCCGCGGCGCGGCGGCCACCGGCATCATCAACCTGGTCGCCGCGGCTATCGTGTCGGTCTTTCTGCTGCGCCGCGTCGTGTCCCCAACGCAGCTGGTGACGGCGTTGTGCGCGCTGTGCACGGCGCTCGGGCTGCTGGCCACGCTGCTGCTGGGTGCTCGCGACATCGAGACCACCAGCCGGCAACGTCTCTACGCCGACCCGATCATCGCCTACCGGCACACCGCCTACCAGGAGATCGTGGTAACCCGCCGCGGTAACGACATGCGGCTATACCTGGACGGGGGTCTGCAGTTTTCCACCCGGGACGAATACCGGTACACCGAGAGCCTCGTCTACCCCGCACTCGGCAACAATGCACACTCGGTGCTGGTGCTCGGCGGCGGTGACGGCTTAGCGGCCCGCGAACTGCTGCGCCAGCCTGGCATCGGCACGATCGTTCAGGTGGAGCTCGATCCCGCGGTGATTGACGTAGCGCGCACCACACTGCGGGACGCCAACGGCGGCGCGCTGGACAACCCGCGGGTGGCCGTCGTGATCGACGATGCCATGAACTGGTTGCGCGCCCCCCACCCGCAGCTGCGCCCCGCCGGAGGCTTTGACGCGGTCATCATCGACCTTCCCGACCCTGATACGCCCGTGCTGGGCCGGCTGTATTCCACCGAGTTCTATGTGTTGGCCGCGCATGCGCTGGCTTCCGCGGGGCTGATGGTTGTGCAGGCAGGCAGCCCGTTTTCCACCCCGACGGCGTTTTGGCGGACGGTCTCGACGATCCAGGCTGCCGGCTACGCCGTCACGCCGTACCACGTCCACGTGCCCACCTTCGGTGACTGGGGGTTCGTCTTGGCGCGCCCCGGCAGCGCCGCGCCCACACCCGGCATGCCGGGCGACGCTCCGCCGCTGCGATTCCTCAACCCGCGAGTGCTCGAGGCTGCCACCGTGTTCTCCGGCGACATCGGGCCGCGCCCGCTCGACCCGTCGACCCTGGAGAACCCGCGCATCGTCGAAGACATGCGCCACGGCTATGACTAGCTCACTCGTCGTCGAGAGCGGCCAGCACCTCGTCGGATAGGTCGACATTGGTCCAGACATTCTGCACGTCGTCGCTGTCCTCCAGCGCGTCGACAAGCTTGAATACCTTGCGGGCGCCATCGAGGTCGACGGGCACGCTGACCGAGGGCTGGAAACTGGCTTCAGCCGACTCATAGTCGATGCCGGCACCTTGCAACGCGGTGCGGACCGCGACCAAATCACCTGGCTCAGAGATCACCTCGAAGCTGTCACCAAGATCGTTGACATCCTCAGCGCCGGCGTCCAGCACCGCGGTGAGCACATCGTCTTCGGTGAGACCGTTCTTCTCCAAGGTGACCACGCCCTTGCGGGAGAACAGGTAGGCCACCGACCCCGGATCGGCCATGGCGCCGCCGTTGCGGGTCATCGCCACCCGCACCTCACTGGCAGCTCGGTTGCGGTTATCAGTCAGGCATTCGATGAGCACCGCCACACCGTTGGGTGCGTAACCCTCGTAGGTGATGGTTTGCCAGTCGGCGCCACCGGCCTCCTCACCAGCGCCGCGCTTGCGCGCCCGTTCGATGTTCTCGTTGGGTACCGAGCTCTTCTTCGCTTTCTGGATCGCGTCGTAGAGCGTTGGGTTGCCCGCTGGATCACCGCCACCCACGCGCGCCGCAACCTCGATGTTCTTGATCAGCCGGGCGAACATCTTGCCGCGGCGGGCGTCAATGACGGCCTTCTTGTGCTTGGTGGTGGCCCACTTGGAATGGCCGCTCATCGGTGTGTCTTACCTCTTCCATCGCACTCTGCTGCTCGACAAGTTCGCTTGACGAGTCTACGTGGACACCGAAGGCCGCGAGAGTGCCACCACCGACGGCTCCACTCGCTCAATGCGTCGCCAGTCGCACTTTCGCGGCACTATATCCGGCCGTTGACGATGTCGACGAACAACTGGTGGATGCGCCGGTCGCCGGTCATCTCCGGGTGAAACGCCGTCGCCAACACCGGGCCCTGCCGCACCGCGACAACGTGGCCCGCGGCTCGGGCCAGCACCTGCACGTCGTCGCCGACCCGCTCCACCCAGGGCGCGCGGATGAACACCGCCCGCACCGGCTCAGCAAGACCAGCGAACCCAATATCGCCTTCAAACGAGTCGACTTGACGCCCAAAAGCGTTGCGCCGCACCGTTATATCTATCGCATGCAGCGGCAGCGCCGCCCGCCCGCTCGCGCCAGCGTCGAGGATCTCACTGGCCAGTAGGATCATGCCAGCGCATGCGCCGTAAGCCGGCAGCCCGTCGGCCAGCCGCGCCCGCAACGGCTCCAGCAAGTCGCAGTCGAGCAGCAGGTGGCTCATGGTGGTGGATTCCCCGCCCGGAATGACCAGCGCGTCAACCGCGTCCAGCTCGCCGCGGCGGCGTACCGGCATAGAATCGGCCCCGGCTTCGCGCAGCGCCGCGAGGTGCTCACGGGTATCTCCTTGCAGCGCCAAGACGCCCACCCTTGGAAAACCGCTCGGAAAGCTCATCGCGCGCTCACCGCGGGGTCGGCTGGTATCCGCGCGGAAAACGGGTCAGCCCCTCCTGCATGACGGCGGCCACCATCGCCCCGGTTCGGTCAAAGATCTTGCCTTGGGTTAGCGCGCGGCCGGCTTGCGCGGACGGCGACGACTGGTCGTACAACAGCCATTCGTCGGCTCGGAACGGTCTCATGAACCATAGCGCGTGATCCAGCGACGCCACCTGCAGAACATCGCGCTCACCCGGATGGATCGACCACGCCGTGCCCAGCAACGTCAGATCGCTCATGTAGGCCAGCGCGCAGATGTGCAGCACCGGGTCGTCGGGCAACGGATCGCGATGGCGGAACCACACCTGCTGCTGGGCGACCTTGCCCGGTCTAGGTTCGAGCAGCTTACGCGGCACCCGGCGCAGGTCCCATTCCTGAAACTGCTTGATGGCCTCGTCATCGAACGCCTTCATGCGGCTGACCTCGGGCAGTTCCTCGGGGTCCGGCGCCGGAGGCATCTCATCCTGGTGAGTGATGCCCTGTTGCGGCGTCTGAAACGACGCCGACATGTGAAAGATGGTCTGGCCGTGCTGCACTGCGCTGACGCGGCGGGTGCAAAAAGAACCGCCGTCGCGGACATGCTCGACCAGAAAGACAGTGGGTGCGCCTGCGTCCCCCGGCAACAAGAAGTAGCCGTGCAGCGAGTGCACGCGATACCGCTCGTCGACCGTGCGCACCGCC
>NZ_JBYCLA010000489.1:0-6360 GCF_057473665.1 Mycobacterium sp. TH-M25 | reverse complement strand
GAATCTGCGAGATGCGTACGAAAAAGCCATGAACGCAGATTCGGTCGACTTCGTCTGGATCACCGATTTCCAGCCGTTTCAGGCATCCGGAGGAATGCCCATTGCGTGGCTGGTGTCGCCGATAGGTGCGCCGGGTAGGACGGACGGGGTGATGGCGTTACCGCTGCCGATCTCGAAGGTCAACCGGATCATGACCGCCGACCGGCACTGGAAAGCCGCCGGCATGGGTGCAACGGCGGAGACGTACCTGGCCGGCCCGGACGGGTTGATGCGGTCCGATTCGCGGCTGTTCTTGCAGGACCCCGCGAAATACCAGCGCGACGCGGTGGCGGCCGGGACGCCGGCCGACATTGTCGCCAAGGCGATCCGCTGGCACGGCACCACGCTGGTGCAGCCCGTAGAGACTGAGGCGTTCCGCGCCGCGCAACGCGGGCAGAGCGGAACTGTCATGGACACCGGCTACCTGGGTGATCATGAACTCGCCGCGTACGCCCCGGTGGCTATTGCGAATTCAGATCTGCGCTGGTCGATCCTGGCCACCCGGGACAGCGAAGAGGCCTACTCACGACTGGCGTCGTTCGCTCGCACGACGGTGGTCACCGCCGCGATCCTGGTTTTCGTGCTGTGTGTGCTCGCGATGCTGATCGCCCAACGCTTCGTGGAACCCATCCGGCGACTGCGGGCCGGCGCGGAGGAGATCAGCGCCGGGCACTACGACGTCGCGATACCTGTCACCACCCGCGACGAAATCGGCGATCTGACAATCGCTTTCAACGCGATGAGCCGCAATCTGGAAATCAAGGAAGGGCTGCTCGCCGAACAGCGCAGGGAGAACGACCGGCTGTTGCTTTCGCTGATGCCTGAAACGGTCGCGCAGCGGTATCGCGACGGCGAGCAGATCATCGCGCAGGAGCACCAGGATGTGACCGTGATTTTCGCCGACATCATCGGCCTCGACGAAATCTCGAACGGCATGTCGGGCGAAGAGTTGGTCGGGGCGATCGACGAACTCGTACGCGAACTCGATTCGACTGCCGAATCCCTCGGCGTCGAGCCGATTCGCACCGTGCACAACGGGTATCTCGCCAGCTGCGGGCTGAACGTGCCGCGGCTCGACAGCGTGGCCCGAACCATCGACTTCGCCGTGGAGATGCAGCGCATCATCGAGCGGTTCAACAGCGGAAAGGGTTACCACCTGAGCATCCGGGCCGGCGTCAACACCGGCAACGTGATCAGCGGACTGGTCGGCAGATCCAGCGTCATCTATGACCTGTGGGGTGCTGCGGTCAATCTGGCTCACCAGATGCGCAGCGGAGCAACCGAGTCCGGAATCTTCGTCACCACCGACGTCTACGAGGTGATGCGCGACATCCGACAATTCACCGCCGCGGGGACCGTCACGGTCGGCGGCGCCGAACAGCCGGTCTGGAAATTGGCGGACCGCAAATGACCGTCGTCGACCCGGTGTGGTTGTACTGGGCCGTCGGGCTGGCGGTCGGATTACCGCTGCTGCTGATCGGTTTGACCGAATGGCACCAGTTCCTCACGCGTAGACAGAGCGCCCTGGCACGGCCGGTCGACCTGCTGCGCAACTACCTGGTGCCACTGGCGGCGTTGCTCCTACTGCTGGTCAAGGTGGCGCAGGTGCCCGCACGCGTCGACTCAGTGCGGGTGTTGGCGACGATATTCGGCTTCGTGTTGCTGTTGCTGGTTTTGTCGGGGCTCAACGCCACGGTGTTCGAGGGAGCGCCGGAAAGCTCGTGGCGCAAACGGGTTCCGGCGATATTCCGGGACGTGACAAGGTTTTTGCTGATCGCAGTGGGTCTCGCGCTGATCTTGTCCTACGTCTGGGGAGTGCGGGTCGGTGGCCTGTTCACCGCACTCGGCGTGACGTCGGTGGTCATCGGTCTGATGTTGCAGAACTCTGTCGGCCAGATCGTGTCCGGGTTGTTCATGCTGTTCGAACAGCCGTTCCGGATCGGCGACTGGCTGGACACGCCGGCCGCCCGCGGACGCATCGTGGAAGCGAATTGGCGCGCCGTGCACATCCAGACCGGCCACGGCGTGCAGATCACACCGAACTCGGTGCTGGCCGCTACGTCGTTCACCAACATGAGTCGCCCGCCGGGCGCGCACAAGCTGTCGATCAGCACCGCGTTCTCACCCGCCGATCCCCCTGACCGGGTGTGTCGTCTGCTGGTGCGGGTGGCAAGTGCGTTGCCCCAACGCAAAAGCGACGTCGTGCCGACGTCGTCGGTCGCTGGTCCGGGTCAGTATCAGGTCAGCATCGCGTTGAAGTCGCCCGCCGACGACGGCGCCGCCAAAGCGACCTTCCTGCGGTGGATTTGGTATGCGGCCCGACGTGCGGGGCTGCACCTTGACGACGTGGTCGACGACTTCTCCACGCCGGCCCGGGTCCAGGCGGCGATGCGCCGTGTCGTGGCGCCCGCATTGCGGCTCAGTGTCACCGATCAGCAATCGGTGATCCCGCACGCGAGGATGGTTCGCTACGGCGCCGAGGAAATCGTGCAGTACGCCGGGGAAGTGCCCACGGCGATGACGTTCGTGATCAACGGCAGCATTCGGCGGACCGCGACCAACGAGGACGGATCGGTGACGCCGCTGAGCCTTCTGGAAGAAGGCTCGTTCCTCGGGTTGAGCTCGCTGACCCGGCAGCCGAGCGTGGCCGGCGCGTATGCGCTGGAGGAAGTGACCGCACTTGAGATCGATCGCGAGCACATTGAAGATCTGGTGCTCCGGACACCTTTACTGCTGCAGGAATTTGGCCGGATCATCGAAGACCGCCGCAGTGAGTCATCGCCCATTGGGGCCGTCTCTAGTCGGTGCTAGATTGCCCGCTACCCTGGGTTAATGAGCGTCCATGCCTTCTCGGCGACCGACGTGCGCCAGCAGGTGCATGACGCGGCGCGCCGGGCCCGGGTGGCGGCTCGAGTTCTGGCCTCATTGCCGACCGTCGCCAAGGATCAAGCGCTGCACGTCGCCGCTGACGCGCTGGTCGCCAACACCGACCGGATCCTGGCCGCCAACGCTGAGGATCTCGACGCGGCGCAGGCTCTGAACACGCCGACCGCCATCCTCGATCGGCTGGCACTGGACCCCAAGCGCGTCGAGGGCATCGCCGCGGGCCTGCGTCAGGTGGCCGGCCTACCCGACCCGGTGGGCGAGGTCCTACGCGGCTACACGCTGCCCAACGGGCTGGCCCTGCGCCAGCAGCGCGTCCCGCTCGGCGTGGTCGGGATCGTCTACGAAGGCCGGCCCAACGTCACCGTCGACGCGTTCGGTCTGACGCTCAAATCCGGCAACGCCGCCCTGCTGCGCGGCAGCGCTTCGGCCGTGCACTCCAACACGGCGCTGGTCGCTGTGCTGCGCGACGCACTGCGCGGGGAGGACCTGCCCGCTGATGCCGCGCAACTGATCCCGTCGGAAGACCGCGCGTCGGTCACACATCTGATTCAGGCCCGCGGACTGGTCGACGTGGTCATCCCGCGCGGCGGCGCCGGCCTGATCGACGCGGTGGTCCGCGACTCGCAGGTGCCGACGATCGAGACGGGTGTCGGCAACTGCCACGTCTACGTGCACGATGCCACCGACCTCGACATGGCCGAGCGAATCCTGTTGAACTCCAAGACCCGTCGGCCCAGCGTGTGTAACGCCGCCGAAACGTTACTGGTCGACCGGGCGATCGCCGACCAGGCGATGCCGCGACTGGTCAACGCGCTCCAAGACGCCGGTGTGACCGTTCATCTCGATCCCGACGACGACCACCTGCGCCGCGAATACCTGGAGATGGAGATCGCCGTCGCAGTCGTCGACGGTGTCGACGCCGCCATCGCCCACATCAACGAATACGGCACCGGCCACACCGAAGCCATCGTGACCTCGAACATGGCTGCTGCACAGCGCTTTACCGAAGGTGTCGATGCGGCCGCGGTGATGGTGAACGCTTCGACGAGCTTTACCGACGGTGAGCAGTTCGGGTTCGGTGCCGAGATCGGCATCTCCACCCAGAAGCTGCACGCCCGCGGCCCGATGGGGCTTGCTGAACTGACCTCGACCAAGTGGATCGGTTGGGGAGACGGCCAGACCCGTCCGGCCTGACATCGCTGAGGAGAACCCAAACGTGAGTGTGCCTGCGCGGCCTGCGCCGCTGTTCGTCGACATCGACGACGTCGAACGGCGGTTGGCCGAAACCGGCTATCTGGTCGACAAAGCCACCGCCACCGCGGTTTTCCTGGCCGACCGGCTCGGCAAGCCGCTACTCGTGGAAGGACCAGCCGGCGTCGGAAAGACAGAACTCGCGCGCGCCGTGGCGCAGTCGACCGGGGCCGGCTTGGTCCGCCTGCAGTGCTACGAGGGTGTCGACGAGGCGCGCGCGCTCTACGAGTGGAACCACGCCAAGCAGATACTGCGTATTCAGGCCGGTAGCGCTGCCGGACAAGGTGACTGGGACCAGACCAAGATGGACGTGTTCAGCGAGGAATTTCTGCTGTCTCGACCACTACTGACCGCGATCCGGCGCACCGAGCCGACCGTGCTGTTGATCGACGAGACCGACAAGGCCGACATCGAAATCGAAGGCCTGCTGCTGGAGGTGCTTTCCGACTTCGCGGTCACCGTGCCGGAATTGGGGACGATCAGCGCGCAGCTCCGCCCGTTCACGGTGCTCACCTCCAACGCCACCCGAGAGTTGTCCGAAGCGCTCAAACGACGCTGTTTGTTCCTGCACATCGACTTTCCCAGCGCGGCGCTGGAACGCCGGATCCTGTTGTCCCGGGTTCCCGAGCTGCCCGATCACATCGCCGAGGAGATGGTCCGCATCATCGGTGTATTGCGGGGGATGCAACTCAAGAAGCTTCCGTCGGTGGCCGAGACCATCGACTGGGGGCGCACCGTGCTCGCGCTCGGCATGGACACCATCGACGATGCGACGATCGCCGCCACGTTGGGCGTGGTGCTCAAGCACCAATCCGATCACCAGCGCGCCACCTCCGAGCTCCGGCTCAACTGAGGCACGCGCTGATGGCCGTTCGCCGCGTTCGCCCCAGCCAGCCGCTGGCCCCGCATGGGATACCCGGTCACCTGGTGGGATTTGTGGAAGCGCTGCGCGCACAAGGCATTTCAGTCGGTCCGTCGGAGTCCGTGGACGCCGGCCGGGTGATGGGAGTGCTCGGACTCGGTGACCGCGAGATCCTGCGGGAAGGTCTGGCGTGCGCGGTGCTGCGACGGCCCGAGCACCGCGAAACCTACAACGCGATGTTCGACCTGTGGTGGCCGGCCGCGCTCGGTACCCGGGCGGCGGTCGCCGAGGAGGGCGCCGTCGACCCAGACGTGCAGTTGCCGCCCGACGATGTCGAGGCGATGCGCCAGATGCTGCTGGATCTGCTCAACGACAACCCCGATCTCGCCGACATGGACGACCGCCTGGTCGCGATGATCGCCCAAATCGTCGATGCCTACGGCAAATACAACTCCAGCCGCGGGCCGTCGTACTCGTCGTATCAGGCGCTCAAGTCGATGGCGCTGGATGAGTTGGAGGGCAAACTGTTGGCCGGGCTGCTGGCGCCCTACGGTGACGAGCCCACGCCGACCCAAGAGCAGATTGCCAAAGCACTTGCCGCCCAGCGGATCACGCAGCTGCGGAAAATGGTGGACGCCGAGACCAAGCGGCGCACTGCCGAGCAGCTCGGCCGCGACCATGTCCAGATGTACGGGATCCCACAACTGTCCGAGAACGTCGAGTTCCTGCGCGCTTCGGGCGAGCAGTTGCGGTCGATGCGCGGGGTCGTGCAACCACTGGCCCGCACGCTTGCGACCCGGTTGGCGGCGCGCCGGCGTCGCGCCCGTGCGGGTGCGATCGACCTGCGCAAGACGCTGCGTAAGTCGATGTCCACCGGCGGGGTGCCGATCGATCTGGTGCTGCGTAAGCCGCGCCCGGCCCGCCCCGAGCTGGTGGTGTTGTGCGACGTCTCCGGTTCTGTCGCCGGCTTCAGCCACTTCACTCTCCTGCTGGTGCACGCCCTGCGCCAGCAGTTCTCCCGTGTTCGGGTCTTTGCGTTCATCGATACCAGCGACGAGGTCACCCATATGTTCGGCCCGGATGCCGACCTCGCGGTCGCGATCCAGCGGATCACCCGCGAAGCGGGCGTGTACACCCGCGACGGCCACAGTGACTACGGCAACGCCTTCGTCTCGTTCATCCAGGCACACCCGAACGTGCTGTCCCCAAGTAGTTCGCTGCTGGTGCTCGGCGACGGGCGGACCAACTACCGCGACCCGGCCACCGACGTGCTGTCACACATGGTGACCGCCAGCCGGCACGCGCACTGGCTGAACCCCGAG
>NZ_JBYCLA010000488.1:0-2880 GCF_057473665.1 Mycobacterium sp. TH-M25 | reverse complement strand
GCCGCGGCCAGTAAGTCGACGACGTCGCGTCCGGCACCTGACCGAGGCGGATCCAACACCGCCACGTCGGCGCCGGTTTGTTGTACCACCAGCGCCTGCCTGACCGAATCGGTCATGACGTCCACCTGCGGCAGATCGACCAGCGCGGCCCGCGCGGCCCGCGATGCCGCGCGGGCGGTGTCGATGGTCAATACCCGTCCGGAGTCCCCGACTGCGTCACCCAGCACCGCGGCGAAAACGCCCGCGCCACCGTAGAGATCCCAAGCAGTCATGCCGGCACCGGGCTGTGCCCAGTCGAGGACCAGTCTGCTGTAGACCCCCGCCGCGTCCCGGTGCGCCTGCCAAAAGGCCGTCACCGGCACCTGCCAGCTGCGTCGACCCACCCGCTGCACCGCGTGATAGTTACCCTCCACCACCTTGGCCGAGTTTTTGGTCGTGTGTTTCGGCGCGTTGCGGCGGCCCTCTCGCACCGTGCGCACCACATGGCGCTGTCCGTCGTCGTCGACCGCAACGTGCAGCTGAGCGTTCGGTGGCCAGTCGGCCCCCGAACGAGGCTGAGCCAGCCCATCCACCATTCCGGCCGGTAACTGCGCACAGCTCAAGTCGGTCACCAGCTCTGCGCTGTGGTAGCGGTGAAAGCCCGGGCGATGGTCTGGCCCGACGTCCAGCCGAACCCGGGTCCGCCACCCGGTGGGGCCGGCAGCCGACAGCGGTTCGGCTCCCGTGTCTGGGCCAGTCCAGCGGTACCCACCAAGCCGTTCCAGCTGGTTGGCCACGACTTGGGCCTTGAGTACCCGAGCCGCCTCCGGGTCAGCGAACGCCAGGTCGCAACACCCGGCACCGTCCACCCCAGCGATCGGGCACAGCGACGTGGTTCGATCCGCCGACGGCTCGATCACCTCGATAACTTCTGCGTGCCAATAAGAGCCACGGTCGGCGGTGACTCGCACCCGTACCCGTTCGCCGGGCAATGCGTAGCGGACGAATACGACCCGGCCTTCGTGGTGCGCAACGCAGCTGCCGCCGTTCGCGGGGGCACCGGTGACCAGCGTCAGCGCGCCGAGGGCGGGTGGCACCGGCGCCTCGGGCTTGCCATGATCGGGAGCCGATTCGGTGCTCACTCGAGTATTCCGCGACGAGTATCGCCCGGAGCCGCGTGCGATTGCAGCGTCTTGACTCGCTCCGACGAATTCAATTGCCAGGGAACCGAAGTCACCATCACTCCGGGCATGAACAACAACCGACCCTTGAGCCGCAGCGCGCTCTGGTTGTGCAGCAACTGCTCCCACCAACGGCCCACCACATACTCCGGGATGAATACCGTCACCACGGTGCGCCGAGACTCTTTGCTGACTCGTTTGACGTATTCAAGTACCGGACGGGTGATCTCGCGATAGGGCGACGCAATAACCTTGAGCGGCACACTGACATTGCTGTCCTGCCAAGCGCGGACCAGCGCGCGGGTTTCCACGTCGTCGACGCTCACCGTGATCGCCTCGAGCGCATCCGGACGGGTCGCCCGCGCGTAGGCCAGTGCGCGCAGCGTCGGCAAATGCAACTTCGACACCAGCACCAGGGCGTGATTGCGGCTGGGCAACACCACGTCACCTTGGGCAGCGGCTTGCTCCTCCAACTCCCGGTTAACGGTGTCGTAGTGCCTGCGGATCAGCTTCATGACGAGGAACAACAAACCCATCGCTACGATCGCAATCCACGCCCCGGCAAGGAATTTGGTGACCAGCACGACCAGCAGAACCGCACCGGTGGATAGGAAACCGACCGTGTTGACCACCCGCGAGCGCATCATCTGGCGACGCACCGTGGGATCAGTCTCGGTGCGCAGCAATCGGGTCCAGTGCCGGACCATGCCGATTTGGCTCAGCGTGAACGAGATGAACACACCGACGATGTACAGCTGGATCAGCGCGGTCAGCTCGGCGCGGAACGCGATGATCGCTGAGAGAGCCGCCGCCGACAAAAACAGGATTCCGTTGGAGAACGCCAGGCGATCTCCGCGAGTGTGCAGTTGGCGGGGAAGGTAACTGTGCTGTGCCAACACCGCGCCAAGGACCGGGAAGCCGTTGAAGGCGGTGTTTGCCGCCAGCACCAAGATCAGGGCGGTCACGATGGCGATCAGCAGGAACCCTATCCGGAAGCTGCCGAATACCGTCTCCGCTAGCTGGGTGACCAGAGTCTTCTGCAGATAGCCCGCTGGGATACCACCAAGCTGCGTGTCGGGATCCTCCACCAGCTTGACCCCGATCTGCTGGGCCAACACGATAGTGCCCATCAGCAAGCTCACCGCGATTGCGCCCAGCATCAGCAGGGTCGTTGCCGCGTTGCGCGACTTGGGTTTCTGAAACGCTGGCACCCCATTGCTGATCGCCTCAACACCGGTCAGTGCTGCGCAGCCCGAGGAGAACGATCGAGCCACCAGAAACACCAACGCGAAACCGACGACTTCGCCGTGCGCGGCACGCATCTCGAAGCCGGCGGATTCGGCGTGCAGCGGATCACCCAACACGAAGATGCGGAACAACCCCCAGCCGATCATGATCGAAACTCCAGCGATGAACGCATAGGTCGGGATGGCGAACGCCACCCCGGACTCGCGGACCCCACGCAGGTTCATGGCCATCACTACCAGGATCGCGGCTACGCAGAACCACACCTTGTGTGCGGCCACGAACGGGATGGCAGAACCAATGTTCGACATTGCCGACGCCGTCGACACCGCCACCGTGAGTACATAATCCACCATCAGAGCACTCGCCACGGTGAGGCCGGCATTGTCGCCAAGGTTGGTAGTCACTACTTCGTAGTCGCCGCCGCCCGACGGGTAGGCATGCACGTTCTGCAGATAGCTGGCCACCACGACCA
>NZ_JBYCLA010000487.1:0-7882 GCF_057473665.1 Mycobacterium sp. TH-M25 | reverse complement strand
TCGATCCGCGGATTGGATCGCAGCGCCTCGGCCAGCCCCTGTGCGACCGACTGCCCCAGGAACGGCAGGTCGGAGAACTTGTAGCGGTATTCGAGTTGCTGTCCGGGATGCACGGTCTGCAGTGACTGGTCATTGACGCTCGCGAGCGGTCGGGCCAGAGCGAGCGCATCTTTGAACTTGGCGACGATGTCGCCGCGGCGAACCGACAGCTCCGACTCCGCTGCGCCCACCCCTTGGATGTAGTCCCGCAACGACACCTTACAGAATTCATGGAACGCCTCGCCGGGGCGGCTGACGTACAGCCGGGCGCGTGCGAGCAGTTCGCTGGGCCGGGTGTGGATGTCGTACTGGCCCAGCGACGGCACCAACGCCGACCCGGTTTCCGGGTCGACACCGAAGGCGCGGGTCACCCAGTTCGCGGTGCGCTCCACCAGCCCGTCGGGCGCCGCGATCCCACCGGTGGTCGGCCATTGTCCTGCGATCACCCGGGCGGTGCTCGCGGCGACCGCGGCCGAGAACGGCGGTGACGCCTCACCGGTCAACAGCGCCTGGGGCAGATCGAGTTCGTAGCGCGCCTTGAACTCCGATGAGTTGATCAGCAGCACTTCGTTGTTGGCTTCGGAGAACCGCCCGGGCACCAACTCGTCGGCATCTGACGGCCAGGCCACGTACTGATCGGTGACCAATCGCGCGAGCCCGACGTCCGCGGGTGGTTCAGACCGGCCGTTTTCCAGAATGACCTGTGCCTCAGCAAGAGCGGCGCCCAGCGGCGCGAGCAGTTCTGCGCCGATGACCTTCAGCACGTCGGCGACTTTGCCGGCTGCGCCGGCGTAAACGGCCCGGCGGATATTGCCGAAGAACCCGTCGAGGGCGGTCTGCAGCACGTCATCGGTGTTGGACATCAGACCCCGCATCGACGTCAGGGCGGCGTCCACGTTGTCCGGCAGCGCAAGCAGGTCTTTCGAGCCGGTCGTACTCAGATCCTGCATGGCAGTAGCGAGTTCGTCGTCGATGTAGCGTCGCGCCATCTCGAGCGCGCCGCGGGCATACGGCAGACTGAAGTGTGCGACGGCGTGGGTCACGAGCGCATCGACGCGGTCGGCGAACTCGCGATGCCAGGTGAAGGCCAGCCCGCCGGCCGCGTCGGCGATCGCCCGGGTCAGGGGTGCGCGTCGGTTGGCGACCGCCTGCTGGAAGATCGGCACCCATTGCTCGGCGGTCATCCCTTCGGGGCTGGGCAGATAGCCGCGCAGCTGTCGGTCGAGCAGTGACCCGACCACCGTGCCGACCTGGCGGGCCGGGAATGCCGTGGTGGTGATCCAATTACCCAGCACGCGCATGCGGTTGGTGTCGTCCCCCGATGAGGCCGGCAGGCGGAGATCTTCACAGATGGCGGCCCACTGGCTATCGAGCAGCGAGTCGAGCTGTTCGGTCGCCGACGCAGGATTGCCCGGCTGCAGGTGGCCGAATAACAGTTTGTCGACGCAGCTGCGGGCCAACCGTTGTGCGGCGTACTCGGCGTAGCGGTCACGGCCCATTGACAAGCTCGAGAAGCCGTAAGTGCCCCAGGGCAACGGATCCCACACGTTATTACCCCAGCCGAGCAGGTCGCGATCCCCGACGGGTGAGGCGGTGTTTCCCAGGTCGTAGGAGACGAACTGCTCGCTGGCCGTGCCGCTCATCATCAGCCCCGCCAAGCCGCGGCCCAGGCCGCGGTAGACAGCGTTCTGGGAGCCGTCGCCGAACAAGGTCCGGTCCGCGCCGACGTAGCGGCCGACCGGAAATACCCGGGCGAACGGGATCGGGTCACCTTCGCCGTATTGCTGGCCCAGTGCACGCAACAGCCGCACATCGTGTTCGCGGGCGGCACCTGACTGGCTGGCGACGATCTCTCCGAGCAACGCGAGCGCATTGGCGCGTGTCCCGACCCGGGCGCTTTCCGGTAACGACTCGAAAATGTCCGGCGTCACCATGAATACGCCCATCAGCTTCGGATCCAGGCCGGACACCAGCGTCAAGAGCCGGCAGATGTCCAGTGCCATCGAGGCTCCCGCGCCGCCGGCCATCGACGACACCACCAGCACCAACGGCGGCTCATTGGGATCGAAGTCGCCCATGCCGGGGACGTCGATCTGGGCCATCTGGGACATCGCCTCGACCCGGAACAGCTGATCCCATGCGTTCTGCAGCCGGGACCGGATTTCGCCGGCCTTGCTCAACGTGAGCATCCGGCCGATCGCGCGGTACTGGCCCGCTCCCGCCGAGATCGGATTCGTCACGCCGTCGGGCTGGCGCGGTGCCCAGGTGGCGATCGTGTCCAGGGCGGATTCGGCGCCCAGGCGATGCGAGAGCGCGCTGTCGAGGATGGCGTAGCTGCTGCCCTGTGGCCCGGCGCCGATGTAGGTGCCACCTTGGGCGGCGACGTTGGCCAGGCCGTCAGGGCCGCCCTCGGCGCCGCTGGGCACATCGATGTGCACGAACTGCCATCCCATCGGCAGTGCGGGTATACCTGCGGTGAGCAGTTCCGACCGCAGCTGATCCATCATGTACGCCAGGGTCGCGCCGCCGGAACCGCCGCAGCCGACTATCAGGAAGCGTCGCATCAGGGTTCTCCTCCAAAGGGTTTGACAGTGTGGTCGTGGAGCGGGACATCGCCGAAGGGGTCGTCGGTGTCCTGCGATGGCTGGGCGACACCGAACGGCGACGCAGCCTCGGATCCGTCTGCGGTTGCGGGCACCGATCCCGCTTCCGCGCCGCGATGCCGCAGCGTAGCCAGCAGGTCCGGCAGCCGCCGTTCGATGTCGGCGTAAATCTCTGTGCGGTGGGCGTTGTCGGACTGCCCGGCCACCATCAACAGGACCTCGGCGCGGTCGCCGGGTCCGCGCGGATCATGCAGCACAACCCAGGTTCCGTGCACCGCGAGCGGCAGCACAGCATGTAGCCCGGTTTTGTCGGTGGAAGGCATTTCGGAGCCAGCGCTGAGGAAGCCCGGTGCCGTCACCGCGACATGGGCGGGCCCGAATGGGCTGCGCCCGGTGACCGCCGCGAGGTCGACGCCGGCCACCGTCAGGTTGCGGGCGCCGCCGGCGAGGCCGCGCACCGGTGTCACCAATTCGGTGTCGGCCATCTCGAACGGCTCGCCGTCGCGCAGGACGACGCCGGCCTCGACTTCGACGGGGATGCGCTCGGCGAGCATCGGCGCGCCGGGAATCTTGCCCACGTACCACTTCGCCCCGTAGAGCAGCGCCAGCGGAATGGCCGGGCCGAGCAGCAGTGCCGCCAGAAAAACCAGCACGAAGTTGGTCGTGCTCAACGGATTGACCAGAGACGCGATAAAAGTCACGTCAACCGTCTGCGCTTGGCCCGAATTGTCCTTGGGCGCAATGTGAATCGGCACTGTGCCGTTGAGGCTGCCGTGCCCGTTGTGGTCGGTGTGCAAGGTCACCGGCAGGTCGGCTTTGCCATTGTCGGCGACTTTGAGGCACCGGTCCGGACCGTTGGCGGTGGATGTCACGCTGACGTTGCCGATGCCCTCGGGCGCGGCCGCGATCGTGGTCTGTTCGCCGTTGGCGATCCAGGCGCATCCCGGGCCGGTGATCGGTAGCTGGGCGGTGGGGCTTTTGGCGCCTTCGACGGTGCCGAAATCGATCCGGGCGCCCGGTGCCGGCAGGCCCACCTTGGGCAGGATCTGCACCGGCATGTCGACCTGTTGCGGCGAGAGTGTGGTGCCGGGTGCATCGGGCGTCGGAGCTGTCGTGATGACCAACGACATTCGCAACGTGGCAGGGCCGGGTTTCACCGTGGCGAGATCGACGTCGACGGGTTTGCCGATGGCGTCCTTGTCCACCGAGTTCAGTACCTGCACCGGCGCGGCGTCGCCGACCCGCAGTGCCGCCGACATGGTGGCTTGACCGGCGAGGCTCTTAGGGTCGATCGGCGTGCGCTGGGCGTCGACCAGTCCGAATGTCACGCCTTTCACCGTTTGGCCGGCATGCCAGGAGCCGGGATCCGATGTCAGTGCCGGAAAGATGTCGGTGGCGATGTGAATGGCGACGTGGGATACCGCGTCGGGATGGCTCCCGGTGGTGTCGACGTACACGATCGCCCACTGGCCCGGCCATTTCGGGTTGTCTGCGCCCTGCATGGATATGGTCTGCGCGGACGCCGACTGCCACTGATAGGTAACGGGGATACCGTCGACGCTGGCTTGCGCCTTGGAGTCCCGCTCTGGCAGCTGCAGCTGCTGGCCGGACGGCGAGATGAGGTAGGGGACGAGTCCGGGCACTCCACCCGAACCGAGGATGTGGACGGAGTGCACCGAGGGGTCCAGCACGAAGTTGTGCCGCGCTTCCGGGCACACTTGCCGTTGGCAGACGGGCTTGCTGTCGTTGACGCCGGGGACGGGGTTGAGCGCGTCGAACGCGAACAGCATCTGGTCGATGTTGGCGACGCGAAAGAACGCACCCGGCGTGGGATCGGTGATACGGCCGCACTTGGTGCCGTCCAGCCCGTTGCCGGTGGCGATCGCCGACATCACGTCGAAGTCCGAGACATCTCCCAGCCCGACACCGAGCATCACGACGTGCGCGGAGCGCAATTGGTCCGCCAGTCCGCCGGCACGGCAAATGGAAGTAGTTGCGCGACGGGTCATTTCAGTGATGCCTGCGGCGCTGTTGAGGTCGACTCCTGGAGCGTAAGGCCGGTTCCCCGGGCGCTGCGAGAAGTCGATCTTGCCGTCGGAGAACCATGCGATCGCTTGGCAGCGGTTGGGGTCGCCCTGCGCGCGGGCGGCCAGCGATTGGCGCGCCCCGTCCAGAGCCAGCCAGTAATCGGTGTCCGCTCCGCTGTTGTGCTGTGCCAGGTCCTGCACCTGCGTGTCGATCGAGGCGGCGGATGCGCCGTTCAGAGACGTCCAGTCTCGCCGTATGGCGTAGTCGCTGGAGAAGCCCGCGACAGCAACGTCGAGCGCGCTGTGGGTTGAGTCCGCGTAGTGGCCCAGCGTGTCCACCAGGTACTTGGCGGCACGCACCCGGGCGTTGTGCGGGTCGGTGGTTTGTAGGCTGCCCGATTCGTCGACCAACAACAACAGATCCCCGGCTTTCTGCGAAGCCAGGCAGCCGCCGTAGCGCTGGACCGCGGCGTCGTTGGGCGCCGCGCGGGCGATTCCGGACCAGCCGGCGAACGCCAGACTGGCTCCCAACAACGCGGCAGCCACAAGGCGCATGGCGGCTGCGAGTCGAGGTGATCGAAAACCCATGGCGCGGTTGCCCCTACAGTCTTCCGGCCCACAGGGCGATCTGCCACGCGGCGGCACCGATGCCGAACGCACAGGTACTGATGACCGCCCAATAGGCACTGCGCAGCCAGGTGGGGGCCGAATACACCGAGCTGAGCCGGCGACGGGTGTCGGCAGAAGTGAACCAGGCCAGCATGCCGATAGCGGCGGGGCCAGCCAGCAGCCAGCCGATGAACGCCGGCAACACTGCCGAACCAGCGATCGCCACCGCGGAGAGGACCACGCCGAAGATCGCGGCTGCGAAAGCAAGGCAAAACAGCATCAGTGGCGGGCCGGCCAGCATCAGAGAACTCAGCGGAGCAGTACTTGACGGTGCCGTGAAAACCTCGTCCCCCGCGGTCTGCGCCCGGACCGCCCCGGGCTGGCCGACAAACGGATCGAAGCCGGTAGCGGTAGCCGTAACGCTTTGCTGCACAGTGGAATGTGGTTGTCGCACAGTGCTATGTCGGGAATCGCCGTTGAGCGTCGCGGCGGGAACCTGGCCGGCGAAGTCGCTGAAGTCGAACGGGTCAGGTTGCGCGGGCGGTGGCATTAGGCAACCGCCTCGTGGACGTCGGCCATGTGACCTCCTCAGGTTCGGTTGATCCACGACCGCGGCGGCGTTGTGGTCGCTGTTTCCCGCACCGGAGCTGCGATCAGTACCGATTCAGGCAGACCGCGAACTCATGGTCGTTGGGCGCCGCCACATAGGTGGAGTTACATTCCGAGTCTTCGGATACCCGCGCAACGACCGTGTAAACGCCGACCCGATGCTGGCATGAGACGTGGTAGAGGTCGAGCGCGTCGTCACTGTTCAGCTCGTTGCTCTCGTCACGCTTTTCGATCTCGACGCACATGCCGACCGCCGCTTGGTTCAAGTCCAGTTTGTCGCGGGGGCGTGCGGGGGCGGGTGCCATCGACGTCAAGACGCTGGTTGACGCGGCAGGCGGCGCGGACGCTCCGGTGGTCGTGCGAGTGCCGTCGCCGCCGGACGCCAACAACCACAACAGGACGCCGGCGAGCACCGCGCACATCAGGTAGCCGGTGGCCAGTCCGCACACTGCGGCCAACCATCCGCGTTGTCCGGTGCGCTTGATCTGAGGCAGGGCCAAGTGGCCCACCGCGACACCAGCCGGCGGCACGAGCACGGCAAGGATCGGCGCCAACACCGCGTACGTGTTCAGGGGAGGCTGCTGGTAGCGCCCGCAGTTGCCGGACCCGCCGAATCCCGTCAAGGGAGGCGGCACGCCGTAGCTCGTTGGCGGGCCGCCGGCCACGGGAGCGAACGGGTCGGTATCTGACGTCACATCGGTGTGGTACCCGACGCGCCGGCTCTTTACACAATGAGTTTAGCCGCCAAATTGCCTAGTAAAAGCGTGGTTGCCGCACAGCCGGACGGGGCCGTACCCGCCCGCGTTCAGCTCGATATGCTCGCCGAACCGAACTTGACGAAACAGGCGACAATCGTTTGCTCGTCGTTGGTCAGGTATTCGCCCCTGGAGCACTGATCCGGGCTGGAAGACTTTTGCGTGACCTGAAACACCCCGTCGCGGACTTCACATCTCGCGCGATAGATGTAGATCTGGTCGGTATTCGGTCTGGTTGGATCGGGCTCGTTCTTCTGGATTTCCACGCAATCGCCGACTCGCAGTTCGGCGACGCTGACCTTGGGCCGGCCGTGCGGCGGCGGGGTGATCACCGTGGATCGGATACTCGGTGCCGGTGGGGGCGTGCTAGCGGCAGGGCCGGCCTTGCCTCTGCTCACGTCGACCAACAACCACACGATCAGCACTACCGCCGCTAGCAGGACGAAGAAGTACGACAGGGTCAAGCCGAGCACGGCGCGCCTTCGGCCCCGCTGTTTCAGACGTTTGATCTGCGACAGCGCGAGGTGTCCGAGCACCGCCCCGGCTGGGGCGAACGCGAATGCGAAAACGACCGACAACGTCGCCAGCGTGTTGACCTCGCCGGGCGGCGCCGGTGGCCCTGACGCCGGTATGGGGTGTGGTTGCGTCGGCGAGGGGTAAGCCGGCAACGGCGGAGCGTCGTCAAAAGGGTCATGGCTGAACGGATCGGCGGCTAACGGGTCCCCTGTGCTCGCCCCATGATCACGGAGACTCATGACTAACTCCCTGGCTATCAGTCCGCCGACATTTCGGCTTCCGGCAAGCACAGGGTTGACCAATAATCGCCTCTTTAATCACCGGGTTGGCGGGACGCGGCCCTGCCCTTTGTCGCGCAGTTTCCACTACGACCAGCATCGAGGGCGTCTCGTGTCAGATTGCTCACGGTGGTCAGAGCATTCGGCGGCCGCTGGAAGGCGGTGCGCCACAGATGCTTCGACGGCCGTGCTATGTCCTCGGGCGTCCAGCAGAGGCGCCTCGGACCGAGGTCCAGCAACTTCACAGAAAAAAAGTCGCCCACGGCCGTTTGTCCGCGGTGTGGTTTGGGGTATCCCCGGCTTTGCGTTTGACAGGTAGTGAACACGCAGGTCTGTCTTCAGACTGATGGGCAGTCATCACCACGGCCCCTCCGGTGCCGTCCGATGGGAGTGCCCCATGCGTCTGCATTTTATTCTCCGACTTGGTGGTCTCGCAGCGGCCTTTC
>NZ_JBYCLA010000486.1:0-23376 GCF_057473665.1 Mycobacterium sp. TH-M25 | reverse complement strand
CGTCGGTGAGCATCCCGGTGTGGACACCCAGGTTGCGGTGCGAGGAGAGCGCGTCGAGGATCGCTGATCCCAGTGATCCGACGCCGAGCTGAATGGTGTCGCCGTCGTCGATGAGTTCAGCGATGTGGCCGGCGATGGCTCGGTCAGCTTCCCCGGGCGGCCGGCGTCTCTCTTCGGGCAGGGGGCGGTCAGTTGTGATGGTGGCGCTGAATCGCCCGATCGGAATCGGCGCGGTGCCCAATGTCTTCGGCATCTGGGTGTTGATCTCGGCGATGAGCACGGGTGTGTGGGCGATGGCGTCGGCGACGTAATCGACGCCGACGCCTAGCGAACACATCCCGTCGTCATCAGGAGGTGAGACCTGGACCAAGCCGATGTCGCAAGGGAGGCGGTGCTCAGCGAACATACGCGGCAACGCGGAGTAGTGGCAGGGGACGATGTCCAATCGCCCAGATTTGCTCAGCTGGGCGAGCTCACCGAGCCCGCCGTAGGAGACCATGGACACGGCGTGTGGCATGACGACGGCCAGTTGGTCGTTCCAGCTCAGACCTGTGAAGAACCGCAGCGGGCCAACATGTTCCGTCTGTTGCATCAGCGCACTGACTAACGGGCGGGGCTCGGCTGCGGCTTGCCCCCACCACACTCCGGCGCCGGGGGTCAGGTATTCGCTGAGATCGATCATCCCGGTACTCGTTGTAGCAGCGTTCCGGTGCCCAGACCGCCGCCGCAGCACATCGTCACGAGTCCGAGGTCGGCGTCGCGGCGCTCCAGCTCGGGGATCAGCGTGGCGATCAGTCTGGCACCGGTCGCGCCGACAGCGTGGCCCAGCGCGATCGCGCCCCCATTGACGTTGACGTGAGCGGGGTCGGGATTGAGCTCTTTCTGCCACGCCAGCACGACAGAGGAGAAGGCCTCGTTGACCTCGAAGAGATCGATGTCGTCGATGCTGAGGTTGTTGCGTTGCAACAGTTTTTGTGTCGCAGGAATGGGGCCGGTCAGCATGATGATCGGGTCCACGCCCACCGTCGTTTGATCGACGATACGGGCGCGCGGACGCAGCCCTAGGCGATGAAGAGCCTCTTGGGAGCACAGCAGCATGGCGGCGGCACCGTCGCTGATAGGCGAAGAAGTCCCGGCGGTGATACGTCCGCCTTCCTTGCGGAACACGGGCTTGAGATTGGCCAATGTCTCCGCCGACGTTTCGGGACGCACACACTGGTCGCTGTAGCGAATCTGTCCGTCGAGATCCAGCGGAACCATCTCGGAGACGAAGCGGCCGCCGGCGATGGCCTTGCTGGCGTTGTGATGTGACCGTGCGGCAAAGGCATCCATCTCGTCGCGACTGAGCTCCCAGCGGTCGGCGATGAGCTCGGCGCTTTCGCCTTGGTGCACAAAAGCGTAACGATCGCGGAGCTCAGCCGTCCATGGGTCGCCGAACAGTTCGGAGATCTTGACGGGGGAGTCGATGGGGACGTGGCCCATGTGCTCGACTCCGCCCGCGATCACGACGTCGTGAGTGCCCGAGGCGATCAGCGCCGCGGCCATCTCCACCGCCGTTTGCGCGGAGCCGCAGCGGCGGTCGAGCACCGTCGCTGGTACTTCGGGCGGGAAGCCGGCTTGCAGCCAGGCGTTGCGGGCAATGTTGCGGGATTGCTCACCGAAGGGCGCGGTACATCCGATCACGAGATCTTCGACCTCGCCGGGAAGTATCTCGGTGCGGTCGATCAACTCGCTGTAGCAGGAGGCGAGCATGCTGTTGGGATGTATGTCGCGGTACCAGCCCCGCTCCGGATGTGACTTTCCGACGGGTGTGCGGACTGCCTCGATGATGTAGACCTCGCGGCCTTTTGCGCTGAACGGGCCAGTGACATAGCGGCCCATCAGATGACCGTCCCGCCATCGACGGGCAAGACTTGGCCGGTGATGTACGACCCCGCATCAGACGCAAGGAAGACGAAGGTCGGAGCGATCTCATCCGGAGAAGCCCATCGGCCCAGCGGAATTCGGGCTAGAGTTTTGGCCGCCAGTTTTTCATTGCTGCGGATGTTGGCGGTCATCGCGGTAGCGGCTAGCGGTGCAACAGCGTTGACGGTGATCGACTTCCGGGCGAGCTCACGGGCCAATGACTTTGTCAGGCCAACGATTCCGGCTTTGGCGGCACTATAGTTGGCTTGCCCTATGGTGCCGGTCAGGCCAGCCGCGGAGGTCACATTGATGATTCGGCCGGTGCCGTCCAAGGCAAGGTGTTGCAGCGCGGCCTGGCTGCAGACGAAGCTGCCTACCAGATGAATGTCGACGATGAGACGGAAGTTCTCTTCAGAGAGGTCCGCGAACATTGCCGGTGCGATCGCGCCGGCGTTGTTCACCAGGATGTGCAGCGCGCCCCCACCGAGCTCGGCGGCGGCTGCGGCCGCGTCTTTTGCTGCTTCGCTGTCGCGCACATCGAGCGCCAGCGCCTGCGCGCTGCCTCCAGAAGAGTTGATCGACTCAGCCGTGGCCACCGCTGCGTCCTTATCGATGTCGGTCACCACGACAGTCGCTCCCGCGGCCGCGAAGCCGCGAGCGATCCCCTCGCCAAGGCCGCTGCCGGCACCGGTCACAAGAGCTGAGCGTCCGTCGAGCCGGAACACGTCACGTTGGTCGGTCATCAGTAGCTCCTCGGAAGACCCAGGACGTGCTCGCCGAGGTAGTTGAGCACCATCTCTTGGCTGATGGGAGCGATTCGCGTGAGCCGGGCTTCGCGGAAGTACCGTGCGACGTGGTACTCCTCGGAGTAGCCCATCCCGCCATGGGTCTGCAGGGCGCGGTCGGCCGCGTCGAAAGCTGCTTCTGCGCAGAGGTATTTAGCCGTATTTGCTTCGCGCGCGCAGGGCTTGCCGCTGTCGTAAAGCCACGTCGCTTTGCGCAGTATGAGCTCGGCGGCGTCCAGCCTCGCAAGTGAGTCAGCTAAGGGGAACTGCAGTCCCTGGTTCATTCCGATGGGCCGGCCAAACACCTCACGCTCATTGCCGTAGCGCACGGCTGCGCGCAGTGCAGCGCGGCCCATGCCGAGGGCTTCGGCGGCGATCAGGCATCGTTCGGGATTGAGGCCATCGATGATGTACCGGAAACCTTGGCCTTCCTCGCCGACTCGGTCTTCGACGGGAATTTCCAGCCCGTCGATGAACAACTCGTTGGAGGACACCGCGTTTCGGCCCATCTTGGGGATCGGGCGGATCTCGACCTTGCTGCGGTCGAGGTCGGTCAAGAACAACGTCAAACCGTCGGTCTTGCGCTTCGCGTCTTCGAATTTTGTTGTGCGAGTCAGCAACAAAATTTTCTCGGACTCCAGAGCTTTCGAGATCCAGACCTTGCGGCCGTTGACGATGTAGCGATCGCCTTCGCGCCGCGCGAATGTGGTGATCTTGGTGGTGTCCAGTCCGGCCCCCGGTTCGGTGACGCCGAAACAGACGTGCAGATCACCGGTGACGATCCGGGGAAGCGTGCGCGCCTTGAGCTCCTCGGAGCCGTGGACGATGACGGGGTGCATGCCGAAGATCGACATGTGCATCGAGCTCGCGCCGTTCATGCAGGCTCCGCTGGCTGCAACCTCCTCCAACAGGATCGAGGCCTCCGTGATGCCGAATCCATGACCGCCATATGCCTCGGGTGTGGTGATGCCGAGCCAACCCCCCTCGGCGAAGGCGTCGTAGAACTCCGTGGGGAATTCGTGTTGCTGATCCTTCGACATCCAGTACTGGTCGTCGAACTTTCCCGCCAACTCGGCGACAGCACTACGGATCGTCTGCTGGTCATCGTTCAGCTGAAAGTCCACAACTTCCTCCGCTCTCCGGCCCACTCACGAATCTGCGGCCTAACTATACTAATGGACAGACCAAAACGAAAGCCGACGTCGGCGCTGATGAAAGTGTTCACGGTCAAGCTGTGGCAGGCACAAGGGCGAGGGCGTCGGCGACCTGTTCGTTCCACACTGCCGGCGTCCCGAATAGAACGCGGTCGAGCTTGGCGCGCTTGTAGAACAGATGCAGGTCGTGTTCCCACGTGTAGCCAATAGCGCCGTGCAGCGTCAACGCGCTGTCCGCCAATTCTGCAGCTGCACCAGTGATTTGGGCTTTCGCGACCGCGGCGTGGCTGCCGCGCTCGGGCAAGCCCTCCTCAATCGACTGCGCTGCGTAGCAAGCCATGGTCAATGACGACTCGACCGTGACCAGCATTTGGGCAGCGGCGTGTTTGACCGCTTGGAACGCGCCGATGGGCTGGCCGAACTGCTGACGTTGCTTGCTGTAATCGACCGCGAGCTGCAGCATCCGCTCAGATGCTCCTAAAGCGTCAGCGGCCACCAACACCGCAGCCCGGCAGGCGATTTCGGTGATCGCAGGGCCGGCATCGACCTCGATGTGTCGCGCTTGCGCGCCGTCGAGTATGACGTCAGCGGCATCGCGCGAGCGGTCCAGTAGCGGGCGCGGCAATAGCCCGACCCCGTCTTCAGCGGCGTCGACTAACCACAGTGAGACGGACTCATTGTCGGCGACTGGTATCACGAACCGCTTGGCCCGTGATGCGCCCAGGACGCATGGTATTCGTCCGTGTAGCCGATCGGAGCGAGCCTGGACCGAGGGCGTCGCCGCCGGAATGCGATCGGCCCGCACCGCTAGCGCGGTCCACTCTCCTGACTCGACAGCCGCACTGACGAGGTCAGGGTCATGGGCGAGGGCAGGAAGGGCAATCGCCGACTGCAGCCACCCGGCGGAGGGCGCCGCAGCCCGCCCCAGCTCACGCGCGGTCAGCGCTAGCTCCAGCAGGCCCCCGCCTTGGCCGCCGAGATCCTCGGGAAAGCCGACGCCGGCCCATCCTTCTTCGGTGAAAAGGTGTTCGAAGCCGGACATGTCTCCGGCGTCGAGCCAGGAGCGGACCGTGGCAGGGCTCGCGCGTTCGCTGAGCCACTCCCGTAGTGAAGTGATGAACAGCTCTTGTTCTTCGGAGAGCTCCCAGCGCATCAGCGTGCTCCTGCCGGCATTGGCGGTATCGCCGGCCAAAAGGCCGAGCGAACGAAAAGGTACTTTCGGTCTGACCATAAACGATCCGCGCTTCGGAGGGAAGCGGTTTGCGCGCTGCACCGACGATGCTTACCGCGGGCTCGCCGCCGAGAAACCCGGTCACGAGGTTTACGGAGTCGGGTTCCAGTGTCCGCTCCACGACATGCCCCGAAGTGGTCAGCGGAATGTGCTCCTTGGGGGGAAGCGGACCTCCAGCAGATTCGGCGACCATGACAAGGCCTAACCAAACACAAAGCGCCCACGCCAGCGACGAAGAAGTTGCAATGCATGTCCTGCCGCCGCGGGTGTTTCGGCAACGAGATCATCGCGACGGGGAGTCCACATGGGTGTCGGTATCCAGGTCGAAGGACTAACGAAGTCCTTCGGGTCCCAGCGAATCTGGGAAGACGTCACCCTGGACATCCCGGAGGGAGAGGTCAGCGTGCTGCTGGGCCCATCCGGCACGGGTAAGTCCGTGTTTTTGAAGTCGCTGATCGGTCTGCTGCGTCCCGAGCGCGGCTCGATCGTGGTCGACGGCATCGATATCACCGAGTGCTCGGCCAAGGAGCTCTATGAGATTCGCACCAAGTTCGGTGTGATGTTTCAGGACGGCGCCCTGTTTGGGTCGATGAACATCTACGACAACACCGCGTTCCCGCTGCGCGAGCACACCAAGAAGAAGGAATCAGAGATCCGTGACATTGTCATGGAGAAGCTCGAATTGGTGGGTCTTGGCGGTGATGAAACCAAGTTCCCGGGTGAGATCTCCGGTGGTATGCGCAAGCGCGCCGGGCTGGCCCGTTCGCTGGTGTTGGACCCGCAGATCATTCTGTGTGACGAGCCGGACTCGGGTCTGGACCCGGTGCGTACCGCGTATCTGTCGCAGTTGTTGATCGACATCAACGCTCAGATCGACTGCACGATCTTGATCGTGACGCACAACATCAACATCGCCCGCACGGTGCCCGACAACATGGGCATGCTGTTTCGCCGCAAGCTGGTCATGTTCGGCCCGCGTGAGGTGCTGCTGACCTCCGAGGAGCCGGTGGTGCGCCAATTCCTCAACGGTCGCCGGATCGGCCCGATCGGGATGAGCGAGGAAAAGGACGAGGCCACCATGGCCGAGGAGCAGGCCCAATTGGACGCCGGCCACCACGATGGTGGTGTCGACGAGATCGTGGGCGTGCCCGCCCAGATCACCTGTACGCCCGGCATGCCGGAGCGCAAGGGTGCCGCCCGCCGCCAGGCACGGGTCCGGGCAAGCCTGCACCTGCTGCCCAAGCAGGCCCAGGAAGCGATCTTGGAGTCGTTCGAGACCAATAACTCTCACACCGTTGACGACGACGACCGAGTGTCTGGTCGGCACCGCGACGAGGCCGATACCGCGACGATTCTTACGCCAAGTCGCTACTGAGAAGCCCATGGTTCTGCATCGGCGGCAGGCCGACACCACGAGATCTGATTTGGTGTCGAGATCGATTCGGGCTGTGTGCGTTTGGCTGATGGCGACACCTATACGAGTCACCCGTACGACGAGAAACGCGGCCCTGACCGTCACGACATTAATTCCGCTGCTGCTGTCGTGCGCCGTCAGTGGCGGGGGTCACGCGCCGCACGCCTTCTCACCAGGATCACGCCATGCGCTATCAGCACCGGCGGCAGTTGTCGCGGCGAGCGTCACGCAGTTACCGGGACCAGCTGTGGTTGCTGCGGCGCGCCCGCCAATCGTCCTTCACGTCGCGCAGCCCGATAAGCTGGCGCCGACCCCGCCGGCAGGCGTGGCGAAGTCTGCTGGCGCCGTTGGTATTCCGTCCACAGCCCTGTCTGCCTACCGCAACGCTGAGCAAAAGATGGCCGCCTCCGATCCCGGGTGCGGGATCAGCTGGAACCTGTTGGCTGGTATCGGTCGCATCGAATCCGGGCACGCAAACGGAGGAGCTACCGACGCTCGTGGTACTGCCGTCCGACCAATCTACGGATCCGCATTGGACGGAACTCTACCCGGTAATGAGGTCATCACGGAGCGAGATAGTGATGGCCGGGTGGGCTTCGTGCGCGCACTGGGTCCGATGCAGTTCCTTCCCGGCACCTGGGCGCATTATGCCTCTGACGGGGATGGCGACGGTGTCGCCGACCCTCAGAATCTTTACGATTCGACATTGGCTGCCGCGCGGTACCTGTGCAGTGGCGGCATGAACCTCCGCGATCAGTCTCAAGTAACGGCAGCGATCCTGCGTTACAACAACTCCGCGTCCTATGCCCGAAACGTGTTGGGCTGGGCCGCTGCGTACGCCACGGGCGTCGTTCCGGTCGACCTGCCGCCAGTCAGCGGACCGGCCCCGCCGATCGCCGACCTCCATCTCGAGAACTCACAGGGACCCGGCCCGGGTCTGCCTCTGAACGTTCACGGGCTCCCGCCGACTGACCCGCTGTCTCAGAGGCCGCTCATCGATCTGAGTTCCTCGACTGCACCGGGCGCTGCGACGTGCACCGTGATCTGCATCGAGTCGCCTACTGCCACTAAGCAGCAGATGCCATGAGACAGCGTGGGAATCCGTCCCCGCGGACGCGAGCTGCTCGGCGGTCAGTCCTCCGCCCTGCGGTCACGATGCGCCATCCCGGAGCGAACACTCGTCGCTCCCGCGAAACAAGTGAGGTGCGAATGAGAACACGATTAGCGTTGTCGCGGTTGCTAGGTGCGGCGCTGGTTACCGCGGGCTTAGGAGTCTTTCCCGGCGCGCAGCTGGGCGCCGGAAGCGCTCACGCGGCCGGGGTTGAGAATCTCATGGTGCCGTCGGCCGCCATGGGGCGCGACATACCTGTGACCTTTCTGGCCGGCGGCCCGCATGCGGTCTATCTGCTGGATCCATTCGACGGTGGCCCCGACGTCAGTACTTGGGTCACCGCAGGAAACGCGATGAGAACGCTTGCGGGCAAGGGTATCTCAGTCGCCGCTCCCGCAGGGGGCGCCTACAGCATGTACACCAACTGGGAGAACGACGGAGGCAAACAGTGGGACACGTTCTTGTCCACTGAGTTGCCTGATTGGTTGGCTGCGAACAGAGGCCTGGCGCCAGGCGGTCATGCCGTGATCGGCGCTGCACAAGGTGGTTACGGGGCCTTGGCGCTGGCGGCGTTCCATCCCGACCGGTTCCGGTACGCCGGTTCGATGTCAGGGTTTGTGTATCCATCGGAAACAGAGACCAATGGTGCGATCCTTACCGGCCTGCGGCAGTTCGGCGGCGTTGACAGCGTCGCCATGTGGGGGCTACCGCAGGCGGGTAGATGGAAATGGCATGACCCGGATGTACATGCTGCACTTTTGGCGCGGAACAACACTCGCGTATGGGTGTTCAGCCCCCAGACCGACACCGCAAGCGATCCAGCGGCCATGATCGGTGCGGCAGCTGTGGCTCAAGGAGGTAACCGCGAGTTCTACTCGCAGTACCGGACTGTCAGAGGTCAGAACGCTCACTTCGACCTGCCTGTGTCTGGGGACCACGGGTGGTCGAGCTGGGGACCTGAGTTGAGTGCGATGTCGGGTGACGTCGCGTCGACGATCAGATAGACCCACGTATTAATCTGTACACCAACAGATTCGGTGTGACCGGTGACGGAGGATCCGCCGCCCACAGTCCACAAGGAGAGCAGTGATGGACTACACGCAACTTGCATGGTCGTTGGCGGAAGCGTGCAGACACAGTCTCAGCGAGACGGAAAAGTGCGTGGTCTACGTGGCGCTGGGGGCCGGGGATACCCGCACTGCCATCAATGAATTAGTCAGGGCGGCCGCCTGGGAGCACATCGCGCTGTCGCCGGAAGTGGCGGTGGCGCTCAGATCCTGGTGGGCCGCCTACGATGATGCTTGCGGCGCAAGAAACTTCAACCGAGTGCTGATTGAGCTACTCTCGACGCCGTCCGCACCGATGCCGACCTGGGTTGCTCCCCGCATCCGTATAGTGCAAAAGTACCTTCAGCCAAATCGGACTCGGATGTCGACTGCATAACGGGGATCGCGCCCGCCCTGCGTGATCGCCGCGAAGCGCTGAACTGCCGCTGGTGGCAACGGTCTACTTTAGCGGCGAAGCCAGGCGTGTCTTGTGCACCAGTTCCGCGTGGGTGCCCTTCGTCACGCCAAGCCGCGTCACGACGTCATCATGAAACCAGCCCAGGGCGTCTCCCGATGATGCGTCCGGCGCACCCCACTCGGGTACGGCACTGGTGTCGAACACCATGATCAAGTCGACGTCGTGCATCGGTTGCAGCTGCGTGCGCCGCTCCAGCGAGCCCGACTTGACGATCTCCTTTACCCCGTCGGCGCTCCCGAGGGCGTTATCAAAGTCATCGCGCCTCGCGCGGGCCAGCGATACCCGTGACGGGTCTGCGTCGATGAATTTCTGTAACTCGTCGAAACTCCGCCGGTGTCCCACCTCGAACCCGCGATCGACTACGAGTCGGGCCGGTGGCGGGATTTCTATGCCGAGGGGCCAGCCGATGCGATTTACGCGCGCAGAATCCGGTCAGTAAAGCTTGAAGGACCGAATCACCGCCGTCTTGGATTTGGCACCGGCTATGAGTCGTGTCGTCGCGGCGCGCGAATCGATCCTGAACTGGCCCTTTGTAGCGAAGATTAGCAAGCCTCCGCGACACGCCGAAGTTTTGTCAAAGTAGCCAGGCGTGTCTTGTCAATCTTCGCTGCATCTCGACAACTTTCGGCCTCGACGGGGTCGACTACGAAATCGACCTGTCCAGTGACAACGCCACACGGCTACGCGAGTCGATGGCGTTGTGGATCAGCAACGGGCGGCGCACGACGCGCACATCGCGACGCGGCGCCAGTGCGTCAGCGGTGCGGACCTGGGCCAAAAATCAGGGGATCGACGTGGGCCGTCGCGGCCGTGTCCCGGCGGCCGTCTACATCCGCTACAACGAGCACCGTAGGGAGAAACGCCGGTCCAGCGCTGTGCGTTGATTTGGACAGAATGTCCCGCGCGCACCAGGTCGCTTCGGGCCAGGGGATGTGCCGGTCACTCTGCGCGTTTCGTGTTTCTGCGTTGGTGTTTCGACTCATTCCACCGCTGGAGATATCGCTGGCGGATCTGGTCGCTGATGCTGTCAATGTCGCCGGTAAGCCATTGCACGTACAGGCCGGTGCTGTTATCGGGAGCGAAAAAGGCCTGCACGTCGCGGAACGCGTTGTACTGCTGGCTGACTGCGGGATTGACCCCGACACCGGGGGTGACGTTGTCCTCGACGAGTCGGGTGATGTAGGGCCAGCACAGCTGGAGGGACGCCACGGCCAGCAGCCACAAGACCGGGTTGTCCTGTTGGGCCGCTTTTACTTTGGCTTTGGACTTACTGAATCCGTGCGCTTCCGCGATGGCGGTCAGGACTTCGATCACGTGCACGATCAGGTCGACGTCAACCATCACCGGAGAGTCGTCGAACTGTGGCGGGCGGAACAAACCGCCGGCGACCGAGACCGGTGTTCGTTCCTCGGACAGCGGTTGCGCGGAATCCGCCCATCGCCGGTGGTAGCGCTCACGGTCGGCTTTGCTGGTGTTGGGCCGATCGCCGACTAGCCACTGGGCGTACGAGCTGAGGTCGCTGGGTGAGGAGAACATTTTCTGGATCTTGAAGAAAGCGTCGAAGCTCGGCCGGACCGCGGGGTGCAGCCTATCTCCGGGCAAGCAGTTCTTCTCGACCATGCGCAGGATGTATATCCAACAGACTGGCAACACCGCAGCGGCCAACTGCCGAAGTTCGCCGTCGTTAGCGCTGGTTCTGGAGCTCTTGGCCGAACGGACGCTTGCGGTGGCCTGATCCAGCACGTCGCACACCTTGATCACGGCGTCCACGTCCACGGGGACCGGGTTGGGGTCGAACTCCGGTCTACGGAACAACAACCCGACGCCGGGTTGCGCGGTCAACGTGGCCGGATCGAAGTCCGGGTCGGTCAACACACGCTCAACGGTTCCGCGTGGCCAGTTAAGGCCTGCTTCCAGACGTTCCAAGGTCTGGGACGAGTAGTTGGTGCGCTCCCCGGACTCGATCGCCGAGACTGTTCGTGCGGCCAGCTCGCAGGCGGAGCCGAAGGTTTCGTGACTTCTGTATCCCAGCGCCTTGCGCGTATCACGGACTAGCGCACCAAGCCTGATCCAGGTTTTGCTTTCCCCAGATTCCACGGGATCGCTCACAGGTGCCTCCATCGGTTTTCTTGAGACATTTTGCGCCTCCGTTTGCGTGTGCAACTTACGGCATTTGGTCTGAGTAAATCAGCGACTTCGTGACCATGGGCGGGCAGGTCCGGCGAGGGTTCACTGGTTCGCGATTTTCCAACTGTTCTGCGCTCACGGCTGGCGTGTACGCGCCGCGAGCCTTTCCAGATATCCCGTTCGGGTAAATCTGCTGCCATGACACAGCCGACATCGGTTCTGAGCGACATCACATTCATCGCGGTGAACGTGCATGCCCGCGACACCGCTTTCCAGTGCAAGTTGCACGCGCACACCCCGGTGGTGGCGCTGCTTCCACAGTTGCGCAAGCAGCTGACCGAGATCGTCAAGGACGAACCGGGCGCCGATTACCTCAACACTGAACGAGTCGAATGGGCGCTGGAGACGGGGCCGATAAGAGACCGCCTCGATCCAGAGAGCACGCTCGATCAGGCAGGCATCGTGCCTGGCTCGGATCTGTACCTGACCCACCGCACGCGCACCGAGTCGTATCCGGTATTGCGCGACGACCTCGCAGACGGCACAGCCGAGGTCTCCAAGCGCATGTTTGCGGTCCTCGATGGGCGCGACACCCGCCGGATCGCGACGGCCACGTTGCCGTTCGCCGTGTCTGCTGCGGCCAGCATCGGGATCTGCGACGTGCTCATCGGCGGCGGTAGCGACCGCTGGGAAGTCCTCGGGGTGATGGCGGTACTGGCCGTGATGTGTGCGTCGGTCGCCTCGGTGCTGACCCGTTCCCACGACAACTACGCCGACGTCTCCGGGGGTCTGTGTGTGGCCGCGTACCTGTCGGCCGCGGCGGTCGGTCTGCTGATGGTTCCCCGCGATCTCGGCATCTGGCACTTGACCACCGTGGCCGCTGCGGTCGGAGCACTGGCCGTTTTGCTCGGGGCGCTGACCGGCAACCGCCCCGCCAGCCTGCACGTCGGCGTGGGTGCGGTGGCACTGTGCGCGGTCGTTGTGGGGCTGTTGTACCTGGTGGTGCGGGTGTCGTCCCAGGCAGTGGCCGCGCAGCTGGTGTTCGCCTGCCTTTTGATCATTCTCTGGTGCACTCAGACTTCGCGACTGGTGGGGCGGGTGCGGGTCAACTACATCCCCACCACCGGCGAGCCTCTGCTGAACCGCAAGGACATGACTGTGGCAGCGGTGTCACGGCGCTCGACGTCAGCGTCAGCCATCGAGTCGATGCTCAACCAGGAGGACCGCGTCATCGAAACGCTCAAGGCACTGATCGGCATGGTCAGTGCCGCCGGTCTGGCGCTGGTGGCGGCAGCCGGGGCGGGCGGCTATTTCACCGGCGATTACGAGTGGCACATGTTCGCTCTGGTCGCCACCGCGTCGGTGGCGATGATCGCCGTCGGCCGCGGGCTGGTCGTGCGTTCAGCCGCGCTGCCCCTGATGGTTAGCGGGCCGCTGGCCTGGACGGTCTACCTGATCGGCCGGGCACTGTCACCGACACCACCAGGTGTTGGGGTGCTGGTGGCCGGAGCGGTTCCTCTGGTGGTTGGGCTGGTGCTGTCGGCGATCTGGGCAGTTCGGGCGCAGACGCTGCATTCGCCCTTGAGTAAACGCAGGCTGGAGATATTGGCGACGCTGGCGGTGGTGACGGTGTTCCCGCTGCTGGTGCTGATCATGGACGGCTGGTCGAAGGTACGGAACCGATGATCGGGTCAGCAATCCGAACTGCGAAACGGCTGGCAGCTCTCACAGTGGCTTCGACGCTGATTGCCGGACTGTCCTCGATTCCATCTGCGGCGGCGATCTCGCCATATGCGTTCAATCCGGCGGTGGATGTCCCTCCGCCGGACGCCCCACCTGGACCGGAGTTTCCGATGAAGCAGACGGCGCTGTGCGCGACCTCCGGTCAGCTGGAGGGAAGCCAGTTCAACTCGATCCCGATGGACACCGTGTGGGGTGTCAAGAGTCTGCACGGCTTCTCCACCGGCAAAGGCCAGACCGTGGCCGTGATCGATTCCGGGGTCAACCGCAACGAGCGCCTGCCGAATCTGCTCGGCGGTGGTGACTACGTCGAAGGACGGGACGGCCTGTTCGACTGTGATCATCACGGCACGCTTGTGGCCGGGCTGATCGCGGCGAAACCCCGAATCACCGACGGGTTCGTGGGTCTGGCGCCGGATGCGACCATCGTCTCGATCCGGCAGTCCTCAGCTGCGTATCAGGTGGACAGCTCGAGAACCGGAAACGCACGCGCGGCGGAGAGCGCGTCGACGCTGGCCACACTGGCCCGAGCCATTGTGCATGCCGCGGATCTCAACGCCAGTGTCATCAATATCTCGGTGACCGCGTGCGTGAAACCCAATCAGCCAGTGGACCTGCATCCATTGGCGGGAGCGCTGCACTACGCAGCTGTCGTCAAGAACGTGGTCGTCGTGACCGCAGCAGGAAACCTCGGAGGTGATTGTTCGGCGAATCCGGGCCCCAGCCCCGCCGACCCGTCCGATACCCGCGGCTGGGGACAGGTGGAGTCGATATCGCTGCCGTCGCTGTTCGACCAGTTCGTGCTGAGCGTCGGAGGCACGACTCTGACCGGCGATCCATACGTGCGGTCGATGCCGGGGCCGTGGGTCGGGGCCGCGGCTCCGGCGATCAACGTCGTCAGCCTGGATCCCGCCCGCGTCGACGGGGCGTTGATCAACGCCCAGCAGACGAAGAATGGCATCGAACCTATTGCGGGTACCAGCTTCGCCGCGGCTTGTGTCTCGGGCCTGGCCGCCCTGATCCGTCAGCGGTACCCGGCTCTGACCGCGCATCAGGTCATCGAACGCATCAAGCGCACAGCCCATCAGCCTTCGCAGGAAATGAGTTCGCTGCTCGGTTCCGGTGTCGTGGATCCGTCGGCGGCTCTGACCGATCCGATCGACGTGTCGGTGCCGCTGGTCGCTGACGGCGTCGATCCCGTCGCGGCTGTTCCTCAGGCTCCGCCCCCTCCTGCCGATAACCTGGGCAGCACCACGGCGCTGATCGCGGCGGCGTTCCTGGCCGCGGTGATTTTCGTGATGTTGGTCGTCGCGCTGGCACGCGGTGGCCGTAAGCCGGAGCAGTTGTGATGGCGCTTCGACGTAACCGGTCCTCCGCCGAGCAGCCTGAGACGTCGCCCGCAAAACGCTCAACGCGTACGGCTGAACCGTCCCGGGAATTGATCGCGCTGACTCCGCGCACCGGTCTGCTGGCCTCCGCGGCGAGCACAGGCGCGTTCCTCGGAACCGCTGGGGGACTGGGACTTCACGCCGCCGCCGGCGCAGCGGCGGCTACCGGTGTCGTCACCGCGATCGGTGGAAAGGTACGCGGCCGGACACTGGGCCAGTGGATCGCGTTGCGGCTTGCGCAACGCGACATCCCGGAGCAGGCCGCTCTCTCCTCCCGCGATGGGGTGGGCGTCGTTTTCGATGGCCGCACTGTGACGGCACTGGTGGAGATCACGCCGCGACCGTGGCAGGTCACCCGTGTCGGGCCGACCGGGTCCAGCGAGGCGCCGGTGATTTCGGCGGACGTGCTGCGGTGCCAGCTTCACCAGTTCGGCATCGACTTGTCGCGTATCGACGTGATCAGCGTCGGGTACAAGTTCGCGATCCGCGACAACGCCGCCGGAGTGCTCGACACCCTGATCGGGCCGGTGTCGGCGCCGCTCGGCGGGACCACGGTGCTTGCGGTGTCGATCGATCTCGACGCCGGGATTCTCGGCTCCGCGTACGCGCGGGCACGGCGCGAATCCCTGCCCGACGGGATGTGCCAGACATTGACTATCGCGGCTACCCGGGTGTGCTATTCGCTGGCCGAGCAAGGGTTCGGTAGCCGTCTGATGAGCGCCCAGCAGATCCGAGGTTTTCACGACGAAGTGCTCACGCAGGTGTCACGTCCCCTTGCCGATCCGCGGTGGCGTAACTGCGGGGCGACATCGGGGGTGCACACCCGCACCTTCGTTCCCCGCCGCGGTCACTGGAACGCCGATTCGGCCGCGAGCTGGAACCACCTGCAGTCCCACCGCCAGTACACGACGCTGACACTGACCCCGCAGGGTGACGCCCTGGCTCTGGCCCAGCCCCTGATCACCTACCTCGTGCGTGACGGGGACGCCCTATCGAAGGCCGCCAGCTACGGACTGTCGGTGGCGGGAGGGCAGCAGGTTCAAGGCCTGACCCGGGCGCTGCCGTGCGCGGCGCAACTACCGCTGCGCTCGACCGGTGTCCTCATCGACGACACCCGCCGTCTGGGCTTCGGAATAGCCGCTGGCGGGGCGGGCCTATTTGTCGGGTCGCAGGAGGACAAGACCCGCATATTCGTCGCGGTGTCTCCCGCTGAGGAGCCGTTGTGGCTGGCTGGACCGGAGCTGTTCGCGCTGCAGATGGTGGCACGGTTGTCTACACAGGACCAGCGAATCGCGGTGATGATCGACGAGCCACGCTGGCAGCGCCTGGTGGCGCACCGCGACGCCCCGGCCCTGTCGCTCGGGGACGCCGATTCCTCCCCGGCGGATGTCGTGGTGTGCACGCCGGCTTGGTGGGAGCGCCACCGGTCGCTGACCGCGGGCAAGGCCGTGGTGCTGGTGACAGGTGAAGCTCCCGGCCGGGGTGCCACCAACAGTCTGGTCGTGGACACCTCGGGAGGCCGCTCGGAGATCGTGGTGACCGCCGATGCCCAGGTCACGCGGGTGCTGTGGGAGCTGACCCCGATCGAGCGCAGGGTTCTGCTCGGCGACTACATCGAGGCCGGCGGTTCTCCGGCGGCCCCGATCGAGGGCGTCGACCTGCGCCTGGCCGACGTGGTGGCACTACCGGGTGCCCGCCCGCGAGTGAGTGTGAACCGGTCCAGGCAGGCTCCGGCACCCATCGTCGACACCGTCGGACAGGCCACGCCGGACACCACGGCGCCTCCGCCGAGGCAGCGCCGCATGCCGCGTCCTCCGGAACCGGTCCGGAAGGTGACCCCGCTGCGGGCTCCGACCGAAGCCCCTCAGCTGCCACCGATGGCCGGGCCTCGACCGCCGAGGGCAACGGCCAGAGGTGCTCGGCCGCCGGATCCGCAGAAGCCACCGAAACCGCCGAGGCTGCCCGACCTGCCGCCGCCGGTTGTGCTTCCTGAAGGTGACGCGACTCCGGCTCCGCCAGCACCGCCACGTGGTCGGTCCCGTCTGGACGGGCCGCCCGGACGGCACCACCGAACGGACAAGGGCAATGCATGACCACGCATTTCGACCGTGACACCAGCGGGTTCGCCCGCGCCTCCCACCAGTCCCAGGCGCTGTGTCTGGGGTGTCTGGCCACGGCGGGATTGCTGGCCCCGGTGGCCACCCTCGGCTTCGGCGATCCGGTTCGGGTCACGGCCAGTTGGCTGGCTGCAGCCGGCGGCGCGTTCCTCTTGCGGAGAGTTCGCTGGCACTGGAAGGCCCACCGGCGGATGCTGGTCACCGACGGTGACGTGGACGGCATGTTCGGCAGATTCGACAGCGGTGGAGTCGTTGTCGCCGGGTTGCCGCCAGATCTGTTGCAGCACGGGGAACTTCACCCGGACATTCGCCGGATCCTCGACGTAGCGGCCTCGAAATTTCCCGACAAGCTGCGCATCGATGTCGGTGCCGTCGAATTCGACGATGACAGCAAGGGCGGACGCAGGCTGGTGTCCTGGGGATTTCGCTGCATGGAGTCCGGTTTCTTGACTGACACCGGTACCCAGCAACGGCTGCAGACGACGTTTCTCAAAGGCATCGGCGGCATCTGGTCTTTCAGCTTCGATCCGCGGGCCGACACGTTCGGGGCGAGTCGCAAGTCCTCGATCCCGAAGCTGGCGTTTCCGCCGATGTGGCCGGTGGTGTCCGGCGCTGACGAGGCCAAGCAGCGCTACACCGGCTGGGAGTTCAAAGTCGGCGTGGGCACCGAAGGCGAGATTGGCGTTTGTTTGGAGAAGATGGCGCACGTCAAAGTCATCGGCGAAACCGGATCGGGCAAGTCCGTCGCGGTGCGCAGTTGGCTGGAGCAGTTTCGCGCGATGGGATGGATGCTGCTCCTGGCAGACGGCAAGGGTGCAGACTATGCGGGCTACTTCGCCCCCCAATCCGGCGACAGAGGTCTGCCGGTTCCGGGAACGGTCGCGGTCGGGCTGGGTTCCTCGCCTCGCGGAATGAGTTACGTCGGCGCGATCGTGCTGGCCTACCAGATCATGCAGGAGCGCCAGCTGGGTTCTCTGGAGGACAAGATCAACAATCCCGAGAGCTGGAATGCGTTTGTACCCGTGCTGTTGGTCATGGACGAGATCAAGGGGATGCGTGAGAAGTGGAAGAACAACCTCGGTAAGGATGAGGCCAAGGCCATCGAATCCATGATCACCGAGATCACCGCGCTGGGACGCGAGTTACGGGTGCACGTCATGTTGATTTCGCAAGACGCACGAGACCAGTCGATCCCCGGGGTGTGGAGCTCCAATCTGCCGCTGTCGATTTCACTCGGCAAGCCCAACGACATGACGATGAACAAGGCGTTCGAGGAATCGGTGGCGCCGAAAGTGCGCATGGTGCGTGAATCGATGGACCCCAAGATCAAGGGGAGATGCCTGATCGCGTCGGTCGATCCGGTGACCGGCGCTGCCGACGCCTTGGAATACCAAGGTTATCTCGGCTACAGCCCTGGGGAATCTTGGGACAACGCGAAATTGCCGGCACAGGCAAAGACCGAGTGGCCGAAGTTCAAAAGCGAAGTGTCGGACAAGGTTCCGCGCCTCTACACTCGGCAGTGGTTTCGTGTCGAACAGAAGTCCGAGGCGCAGCTGGCAGCGGAGTCCAAGGGTGAGCCGGACAAGGGTTACATCGATTTCGACATGTTCACCGTCGACGAGATCAAGCGGATGGAGCGAGTTCCGCTGGACAAGCGGGGCAGCGACGGGAAGATCGTCCCGAACGCGGAGATGGTCACGTTCGATCCACTCAGCAGGCAGTACGTCTGCCGGCCGCCGGTGCGGACCAAGCGCGGATTCAACCCCGAGCTGTGATCCCTGTGGTTAGGTATGTAAGGGGAGATTAGCCTACTAATGTGGTTGTGGCCGAGTGTCGTTGGTGAGCGCCGTGGTGGCAGCTAGCGGTGTGAGGTCGGTTCGGCTCAGGTGGAAGCCGATGCGCCTGTCGTAGTCGACACAGGTCAGGCCGTCGGAGTCCATCCGGCACTCCGTGCCGTCTATCAGCCTGATTGTGCTGCCGTAGGGCAGCACCTTGGACACCGCATATACAACGGGGTCGTCTGAGGCGATGCCGTTCTGCAATCCGAACCACCCCAATACGCTCACGGAATCCTGCCAAACGCTTTGCAGGTCAGCAGGTTTGGGTGTGCGCGGGTAGGTACCGTGCGGGGTGTCACACACCAGCGTGTACTTACGCCAGGTGCAGGCGATCGCGCCGCTGGGCGAGTGAAAGTGCAGGTAGTCATCTGAGCTGCGGGTCTCCGAATCGCCCGGCAAGTAGCCACCCATGTGATACGGCTCGGGGTTGACGAGCACGCCTTGCCCCACGCGCGCGAGTTCGGCCGTGGCATCCGCTGTCGGTTCAGGGAACGTCACATTGCCCGGTGGAGGCGCGTAGGGATCCGGCGGCGTCGGCATCGGATCGGGACCTGTTGGCGGGGTGTCGAATGTGGCGTGTAGCAGGTTTTCGACGCTGTGGCGTGCCAACTGTGTGTTCTGTTGGGTTAACGCCGGTTCGGTGATGACCAGCAGCCCGCGAACCTTCAGCAGCGAAACGGTCCGCTCCGGTTTCTTGTCGGTGCGGTCGCTGATACGGATGCTGGAGACGGCGACGCCGTCGAGGGGCGGTGTGGGCAGGGACTTTAGACCGCAGTGGTTAGCCCACCGGGTTGTCTCATCGATGACCGAGGCACCCGGATTTTCGAGCCCCACTGTCACGGTGTCGCCGATATGGGATCCGTCAGATGTTGATGCATGCGATACCACGGCGATCTCACGGAAGTCTCGGTGCATATCAGATCGATTACCGACCTCATCGGCAAACGGCAGCCGGCCACAGCCGGTGGCAGACTCGCCGTCCTCGGTGCTGTAGGGGACGATCGGCGAGCTCTGCAGGACCGTCCAACCATCCGGAACGTCCGCCACTGACGGCAGCAGCTGCTCCAATTCTTTATCGGTTCGCCGATTCAACGCGCTGGTATCTAGCTTGTCGGACAGCGGCTTTGAGGCGGGCCGCGCAGCTGACAGTCGCCGGATCGTGAGCGCCAAGATGGCGGCGGCTTCTTGCTCGCGGTCATGGCAGTACCCGACTACGACCAGACCGCGCACCCGCGCCAGCGAGATCACACTTTCGCGAGAGCCTTCGCCCTGATAGCGGTGCGCTCGGTTGTCGGTGAAATGAATCCGCGCGACCTCGACCCCTTCCACCTGTTTGGGTGGGAGCACGCTAATCGCGGTGGGGTCACTCGGCGAGGGATCGTCGGCAGTCGCACCCGGGTAGATGACCTGGTATTCGCGGCACCGCTTGGCCCACGCCACCGATTCGCCTATCAGATCCGCGCCTGGGCGCTCGCGCATGATCCGCACCGCCGCCGCGCCGGCATCACCGGCGATGCCGTTCTGCACCACACCATCCGAACTGGCCGCGACCAGTTCGCTGCGCATGAACGGCATGTCTGCACAGCCCGCTGGCTCGACGCTACTGTTCGGATCGATATACGGGCCCTGTTGCCGTTTGGATGCGCCGACGCTCAGCGTGAGATCCCATGATGGTCCCGGATAATCAGCGAGCACCGGAAGGAACCGAGCCAACTCACGGTTCGACAGCCCCACCGGATTCGTTACGGCCGGACGCGATTCCGTCGAGTGTCCGCACCCGCTCACAACAAGCAGCATCGCCGCGGCCATTGCCCACCCTGCCCGCATCGACGATCCTCCCGACGGCTGATGACAGTGTGCCACCCGCTCAGACCAACAGGCCACGACACATACGAGCCGACGGGCACTCCCCGGCGCGATCCAAAATCGGGACAGTCGCGTTCCCTAGCCACCGACGTCATCAACGCTGATCAGCAGCGATGGGATTTTCGATAGATCCCGTGATCCACACCAGGACCGCGTGTTACGTGTAAGCGACTTGCCGCAGCTGGACCGTGTAAGGCGTTCAAGCGATTGCGAATCCGGCCCCAATCAAGCAGCCGATAAGGTGCAGTCCGGTGTGCGGCTCCCCGCACCGGCACTCCCACCACCCATCGTGCTGGCCGTTCGGACGCGGAGCGTGGCGGTCGAGCACAGCTGCGGCTGCCTGGATGTGCTCGGCGGTCACTTGTCCAGGCCATTCTTGTACTTCACCTGCGCCATCACGCATTCCGACGGCTCCACGTCGTCGCGTACGCCGAGATACACCGGCTGGTAGAGGGCCGGTGCGGCATAGAGGTAGCGCACCTCGACGACCGTTCCGGACGGCGGAACGTCGTGGTTGGCGGGAATGGTGACGTTGCCGACGAAGGTCAAGCCGTCGTCGCCGTACAGACTCAGGCCCACGCTGCGCCGGTCGTTGACCATGGTCACCAGGGCACTCAGCGTCTCGACGAACTTGAACTTGAGCTGCGTACCGCCGCTGTTGGGCCGTCCCGCCCGATAGTGGGCGTCCAGGCGCTTGAGAACCACGCCCTCGGCTCCCGCGGCCTTGAGAGCAGTCAGCTGGTCCGCTTTGGCGTCGGCGTCGTCGGCACTGGGCACAGCAACGATCGCGGGGCCAGAGTCGCTGAGCAGTTCCGTCAGCGTTGTGTAGCGATCACGGTAAGGAGTGTCACGAACGTCGTCACCGGCCAGGTTGAGCAGGTCGAAGGCGTGCAGGCAGTCTCCGATGACCTCGCCGTCGAGGGTGAAGTCCCCGCCGATGGTGCAGGCAGCGGTGACGATCGCTTCACTGATGGAGACCACCAGCCCGAGCTTGTTGATCGCCTCGATGGTGTCGCCGGACTTGCGCACCATCATCCGGCGTCCGTCCATCTTCTCCTGCAAGCACCAGGCGGGATCGGCGATGATCTTGTTGAGGTCGGATTTCCCGGCCACGTTGAGCAACTGCGGCAACAGGCCGGAAGGCTCACGGTCAGCGCCACTGCTCTGGTACGGGGTGCCGTCCTCGCCGCGGGTGTAACCTTTGGATTCTTTACTGGCGACGAGCTTGTCGAAGATCGCTGCGGCTTTGGCGTATTCGACCGGGGCCGCGGTCTTGGTTCCGGTGCTCAGAGCCGCGCCGCGGCGGCCGTAGGCGAAGGTGACCACGAATCCGGCATCCGCTGCCTCCAGCCGCGCGTGATACTCCTTGTCGCTGGAGCCTTCTCGGTAGTAGAGACTCGCGATCCTGGGTTCTCCGGTGATGGTCATTGTGGTCCTTTCAGCCTGCTATTCTCTAAAATAGAGAATAGCATCAAGGTTCGACAGCTGGGCACTGACAGTGGAGCGGAGCCTGGTCCGCCATCCAAAACCATTCGAATCAGGCGATATCCCGCTCGGAGCCGCATTCCGACAATGCACATCGCGTTGCTCTCGATCGGGCGTCGCGGTCGTCGGATGACGATGCCCGGGCCACTGCCTCCGCTCGAAGGGAGATCGGCGGTGTCACGCGCCTCAGCGCTCGCTACGGAGATCGCTGGTCGTGTTCGGCAGCGAAATTTCGATGTCCCGGCCTTACTCTGCGCCGCATGTCACTCAGGAATCTCCGCGCGACTATCGGCAGTCGGTCCCGCCGTTCTGCCGCCCCCAGTGCCGGTCTGCCGGTTTCTGCTATTGATCCTGCTCATCGCATTCTCGAAGATCGCAGCCGTGATCGCGCGCAGAGAAAGCGCAACGACTTACTGGACCGGGACGGCTACTCTCCGGTGCTTCTCGTGTTCGACGAGATCACGACAGTGCGCAGAACCTTGGCATCTACGCGCGATGAAACCGACACCGCTGCGATCGAATCCATGATCACTGACATCCTGGTGCTCGGTCGAGAACTCGGTGTGCAGGTTGTTTGATCGCGGCGCAGGACACATGATGGGTGACGGTACCCAACGCGTGGAAGTCGAACATCGGCGTCACAGTCTGCGTGGGTGCACCCGCCAAAATAATGATCGAAAGCTCATTCGCTGACGTCGATAAGCCGGGCCGGCGGCCCGCAGGATCGCCTGCGCGAGGGACACCGCCGATTCGCGGTCTCGGCGTCGTGGTCAATCCAGCCGGAGGAGCCGGCGCTCACCAAAGAGTGCTGAGCTGTCGAATTCAGGCGATCCAGTCGTCGAGTTCGTTGTCTTTGACGCTGTAGCGCTGCGTCCGGGCCAGGACGCCGATCGCCGCGTCGATCTCTTCCTGGGTGGGTTCGTTCTCGGCCACGGGGTTACACCTCCCTCGACCGCCGTGGCGAAGCACAACTGGCCCACGAGGCCGCGACGGCATCGTCATCAATCACTGGAAGCAAGCTGGGAACGCCACATCCCAAATGCGTTGAAGATGCACGCATTCAGCGAGTCCTGGAGGAGGCCGAGAGGTCCGCGCAACATGCCGTCACTGATCCCGATGTAGACGATCTGCCCTCCGTGCACTGCTACGGCGACGTGGGGGTTGTCGAGGTCGTCGATCCACAAACCCACCGCCTCGGCGGACGTGAAAGACGCCGCGGTCCACACTGCCTCCAGTCGCCGAGCGGCGTCGAGGACGTCCATGTGCGCAGGTGCGCTCACCGCACCGGAGTCGCGGCGGGCACGGTGGTCGTCGCGGCTGGGGCGGGCGGGATGGTCACCGACGTGCTGGGTGCGCTCAGCGGGTCCGAGGACTGACCGACGCCGCCGCTGCTCTGGCCGGGATACGGGTTCAGTGACGGGGTGTAGCTGGGAACCGCCGTCGGTGTGGCTCCCGGCGAGGTGATTGACTCAGCTGGGCTGACTAGCTCACAGGTGTAGGGGTCGAAGCGGCTTGATGCGGCTCCGGTGGCGACAGGAGTCGGTTCGGCCGTCTCATGCGCGGTGTCGGTCACGGCCACCGGTGACGGGCCGCCCGCGATGGGCTTGCACTGTCCGGGCGCCACCATCGCAGTCACCGTGACGGTGGCCGGGGTGGGGCGTGCGGACTCCGATGCCTTCCGATCGGCATCC
>NZ_JBYCLA010000485.1:0-6765 GCF_057473665.1 Mycobacterium sp. TH-M25 | reverse complement strand
AACCGGGCCGGTATCGTCTGATTGTCGCCCGTGCCTGCCCGTGGGCCAACCGGGCGATCATCGTTCGGCGGCTCCTTGGTTTGGAAGATGTTCTCTCCATTGGGTTTTGCGGACCAACTCATGACGAGCGCAGCTGGACGTTCGACCTCGAACCGGCGGCGTCGACCCGGTGCTGGCAAGGACATCAACCCGAGTGGCATCGTGCCGAAAGGACCCGATCTGTCCAACTGGTTGACGCCACCTGGTCGTAGGCGTTTTACGTGCCGAGCGTCGACTAGTCGCGTTAAACGCAGCCGATTTCGCCCAACAACTCGACGTTCGATCGGTCAGAGATGGCATCCGGCTGCGCGCAGCGCGTCGCGAACCCGCGCGACGACGACATCGGGCCGGTTGCGTAGCAGGTCGGCGCTGACCCGAATGATTCGCCAACCCCTGGCTTCGAGCTCGGCCAGCCGGTCGATGTCCCACGTGCGCTGCACGGGATCGGTCCAGTGGTGTGCTCCATCGAATTCGACCCCGACCTTCCATTCCGGCCAGCCCATATCGATGCGCGCCAAGACCCCGGCCCACTCACCCCGCACCTCGATCTGAGTCTGTGGCCGCGGCAACCCGCCGGCGATCAGCACGAGGCGCGTCTTGCTCTCATACGGTGACTCCGCGCCGCCGTCGACCATCGTCATTACCCGACGCAGTTGCACCAGGCCCCGTCCGCCGCGATGACGGTCTGCCAAGTGTTCGACATCTGTGATCGTCAGCCTGGTCGCATGGGCCAGCGCATCGATTCGAACCACCGCGGTGGTGAGGCCTTTTCGGCGCCCAAGGTCGAATGCGGTACGCGCCGGCGTTGTCAACTGGATGCTGCCGCGGACGCATATCTCGTCCTCCCCGAGCTCGTCGCTGTGCAGCATGATGCCCGGCGTTTTGTCCCGGCTTCGGCGGTTGAGTTCAGCGGGCAGCCACGGGTCGATCCACGAAGTCCGAAACAGGGCTGCGGCGGACAGCCCTGCGACCGTGGCAGCGCGTCCCGACCAGAGCCAGGCCGCCACCGCACGGGTCGCCGGTGTAAGCGATTGACCTCGAGGGACGTACACATCGCGGTGGACGCGGTCGAAGTCTGTTCGAAGTTGGTGGGGCGTGACGAGTCCTGCCGCCAGAGCTTCGGTTCCCCGGAATGGCCACTGGTCGCTTTCCATGTGCGTACGGTGCCTGTCGCCGCGGACTTTGGTGTTCGACCGTCGACTTGTTGTGCATAACTAGCCGCTTTCCGCGCAACAACTCGACGTTCGAGGGCCCCTGAGCGTCAGTTCCACACCGTTCGAATCGACCACTCTGCGTGCGGGACGCCCTGTACCTCGCCGTTGGGGTCGACGAACACCGTCATCAACTGCACAGCGATGCCGGTGAGTCGGCCGTGATGGGGATCGACGGTGGGAATGGTGACCGCCAGTCGGCTGTCCGGCCGGTAGAACGTCGTCGCGGGAATCGCGGAGTCCTCATACACCGTGAGCAACCACCAGGGTGCGCGACCGATCGGCGTGGGCACCGAAAGCTGAACGGGTGAGCGGGAATTCACCTGCAGCTCGCCCTCGGTCTGCGGATTCTGACAGTCGGTGAGGTCGATGACACTGCAGTAGCGGTAGGGGCCGACCCGGACCAAGTGTCCGGCTGAGTAGGCGCTGATCTGTGGACGCTGTGGGCCCGGCTTGCGCTCCAACCCCCACGCGCCGAATCCGGCGCCCGCCGCAAGCACCGTGACAATCAACAGCAGAGCAAGCCTTTTCGCCGACGTCATGATCGGGGCACCGCCGCGGCGTCACGCTTGGCCTTGCCTTCCTGTTCGACCATCACGGGGCGGTTGCCGCCCAGGCCGGGGATCAGCGAGTCGCCGTTGAAGCTGAGGATGGTCTGGGCCAGACCGAGGATCAGCACCGAGGTGACCACGCTGAACCCGATCCACAGGTCGGTGTAAATCAGCACGCCCATCGCGCCACCGAGCACCCACGCGAGTTGCAGCGTCGACTCCGAACGTCCGAATGCCGACGCGCGCGATTCCTCGGGTAGGTCGTCCTGCAACGACGAATCTAGGGCGGCCTTGGCGATCGCGCTGGCCCCCGAGGTGATCAGCGCCGCGATCGCAACCATCGGCTGCGTACCGACCACGGCCGCGGCCAGCGCGACACCGGTCACCGCCAGGGCGCAACGCAGCACGAGCACCGAGGGCCGGCCGAGCCGCAACCGCGCGCTGGTGAAGTTGCCGGCGAAGTTGCCGATCGCGGCGGCCGCACCGATCATGCCGAGCAGCGCGAGCTGTCGCCAGCCGTTGGCATGATGCGCCTTGGCCACGAAAGCCGGATACAGGAACAGGAACCCGACCATGATCTTGATTGTGCAATTACCCCAAAGTGAGGTGATGATGTTGCGGCCGAACGGTTGTCGAAGTGCTCCGCCGGCCCGCCGGACCTCGTCGGGCCAACGCCGTCGCCCTGCGTCCTGCCGGTAACTCAGGGTGGTGGGAACTTCGCCCGCGGTCACCTCGACCCAGCGCGGGATGCGCATGGACAGTGCGGCGCCCGCCACGGTGACACCGATGACGACGTACAGCGCACCGGGCAACTGAAGCAGGCGGTCGCTGGCGTACTCGATCCCGCCGGCGATGCCACCGCCGACGATGGTGCCGCCCAGCAGGCCGAACATGGTCAACCGGGAGTTCACCCGGACCAGGTCGATCGTCGGCGGCATCACCCGCGGCGTGACCGCACTGCGCAGCACGCTGAACGACTTCGACAGCACCATCATCATCAGCGCACATGGATACAGCACCCAGGACTGATATCCGCCGGTCGCGGCGTCGTAGTTGGCGATCAGTACCACGGCCAGCGCCGTACGCATCGCGAACGACGCCGCCAGTGCGACTCGCCGACCGTGCTGCAACCGGTCCAGCGCCGGACCGATCAGCGGTGCGATCACCGCGAACGGAGCGATCGTGATCAGCAGGTACAGCGCAACCCGGTCTTTGCTCTCCCCGGTGGCCGCAGCGAAGAACAGCGTATTGGCCAGCGCCACCGCCATTGCGGCGTCGGTCGCGAAATTGGCCATTACCGGCCAGGTGAGCGCGGTCAGCCCGGATTTGTCGGCGCCGTCGGCGGTGGCGGCCCGCTGCACCAGGTCATACATCCGCGAACCCATCTCGCGGCTGCGCTGCGCGGCGGCGCGGGTGACGGTGATCCGTTCCCCGGTCGGGGTGGTTGCCAGCGGTTCGCGGCGAGGTTCGGCCCCTGGCCGACGATTCAGCGGCGGCAGGTACCGATTTGCGCTCGGCATTGCCGGTCCGCCTGGTGAACGGCGGTAATCCGCCTCGTCGGCGGGGTAATTGGCCATGCCGGGATGCTCGGCGCCCGGTCCGCTACGACCACGCCGAACCGGCGCCGAGCGGGGCCTGGCGACCGGGTGATCATCGTGTCGTCCCGCCATGCACCGATTCTCACCCATAGCGGGTGTGGTGGTCGGTAGGCGACCGGTGTGGCCGACTGTCGCATCTGTGCGGCAGAATTGGGGGCCCATGGAAACAACGGACGATGTGACCGGTTCGACCGCGACGGAATGGTCGCCGGAATTGGCGAGCATTCTCACCGGTGCGGTCGACTTGGCGCGCGCTGCCGTGGTCGAGGGCAGCGGTGACGACACCGTGGGCGACTACCTCGGTGTCGGCTACGAAGATCCGACCAGTGCCACCCACCGCTTCCTCGCCCATCTGCCCGGATACCAGGGCTGGCAGTGGGCGGTGGTGGTGGCGAGTTATCCCGGCGCCGACCACGCAACGGTCAGCGAGGTGGTGCTGGTACCCGGGCCCGAGTCATTGCTGGCACCGGATTGGTTGCCGTGGGATCAGCGCGTCAGGCCGGGCGACCTGAGCCCTGGCGACCTGCTGGCCCCGACGTCCGACGACCCGCGGTTGGTGCCCGGTTTCATGGCATCGGGTGACCCCTATGTCGACGAGATCGCCGCCGAAATCGGGTTGGGTCGCCGGCGGGTGATGAGTGCGTGGGGCCGCGACGAAGCCGCGCAGCGCTGGCACGACGGCGACTACGGCCCCCGGACGCCGATGGCTCAGTCGACCAAGCGGGTCTGCCGCGATTGCGGTTTCTTCCTGCCGCTGGCCGGTTCACTGGGAGCGATGTTCGGCGTATGCGGCAACGAGTTGTCCGCCGACGGCCATGTCGTCGACTTCGAGTACGGATGCGGCGCGCATTCCGACACGCCCGCTCCCGCGGGCAGCGGCTCGCCGGCCTATGACCCTTTCGACGACGGCGTGCTCGATGTCAGCGAGAAGCCCGCTGAGCCCGCTTAGCTGTTCTCGGCCGCGGCCTTGATTCTGGCAAGCGAGGCGTTCATGCCCTCGACGAGTTCGCGCTCGAAGCTCTCGATTCCGCCCATCAGTGCTTTGACGGCCATGGTGGACACTGACTTGACGCCGTTTTCGGCGTGCCGGCTCTCGATCACCCTGGTGCCAGCCGGAATCGGCTGCAGTTCGTAGCTCCACACGGTGTTGTTCGCATTCACCCGGAACGCCAGCTTCTGCTCTGGGACCAACTCGACGACGGTGGATGTCGTCGGCCAGACCAGCATGTTGCGCCGGTTGAGGTTGAAGGTCCGGGTGCCGGGGCGAACGGTGCCCAGCGGCCGCATCAACCGGCACTGCGGACTCCACTGCGGCATCCGGCGGAAATCGCTGATCAACGACCACACCTTCGCGACGGGTGCGTCGATGTCGATTTGGGCTTGTAAGAGCGGTGCTGCCATGTACTCCAAACCTCCTAGCTGGTGGGCTTTGTGATGAGTCCGGTCTGAGCGCCGCGGGCGCCCCGACGGGCGGCTGAGCGCTGCAGCAGAAAGAAGGATGTGCCCAGCACACCTACCGCGAGCCCGGCCACCGTCAGCGGCCGCCAGGTGGCGAGCGCGGGCGTGAGGAAGACGATCACCGCGGCCACCAGCCAGACCAGCGCGCCGATCACGATAACCGGCCACGGGTCCAGTAACGCGGCTGGTAGCGGTGGCGGCTCGATGGTCTCGCCCGGCTTGTCAGACATCGAGATCACGATAGCTTGACGACGATGCCGGCCGCGACCGGCCGGAGGAGAAGTCGAGCCGTGGGGTCAGCTTGACGACGATGCCGGCCGCGACCGGCCGGAGGAGAAGTCGAGCCGTGCATGCGGCCGATGTGTGTCCGTCTTGGTGATTCGACGTGGACGTCTAAGTGTTCTGTCGTAACCTTCGCGCTGTGATCGATAGCGATAGCCGATTGGCCAGCGACCTGTCGTTGGCGGTGATGCGGCTGTCCCGGCAGCTGCGATTTCGCCGCCCGCAGTCCCCGGTGTCGTTATCGCAACTGTCGGCGTTGGCTACGTTGGCCAACTTCGGGCCGATGACGCCGGGCGCGCTGGCGATCCGGGAACGGGTTCGCCCACCGTCCATGACGCGGGTGATCGCTTCATTGGCCGAACTGGGCTTCGTCGACCGCGTCGCGCATCCCGACGACGGTCGGCAAGTTCTGGTGTCGTTATCCGCCTCGGGCGTCGAGTTGATGGAGGCCGAACGCCGGGCCAGCCAGGAGTGGCTCGCGCAGCGTCTGGAAACCCTCGGCGTGTCTGACCGTGACACGTTACGGGTGGCGGCGGACTTGATCCTCGCGCTGGTCGACGAAAGCCCTTGACCGTCAACGTCATCGACATCGATGATCCCGATGATGCGCGGTTGGACAACTTCCGCGACTTGAACAGCATCGACCGGCGCCCGGATCTGCCCACCGGCAAGGGTCTGGTGATCGCCGAGGGCGTGCTCGTCGTGCAGCGGATGCTCGCTTCGCCGTTCACGCCGTTGGCGTTGCTCGGCACCGACCGCCGACTCACCGAACTGACGACGGACCTCATCGGCAACCCGGCGCCCTACTACCGGGTGTCGGCCGAGGTAATGGCGGCGGCGGTCGGCTTCCATCTCAACCGCGGCGTGCTCGCCGCGGCCCGCCGAGAACCCGAGCGCAGTGTCGCCGAGGTCGTCGATGGCGCTCAGACCGTCGCGGTACTCGAGGGCGTCAACGACCACGAAAACCTGGGCTCGATTTTCCGCAACGCGGCCGGACTCGACGTCGACGCCGTGGTGTTCGGCAGCGGCTGCGCCGACCCGCTGTACCGGCGCGCGGTACGTGTCTCGATGGGGCACGCCCTGCTGGTGCCGTTCGCCCGGGCTGTCGGTTGGCCCGACGAGTTGAAGGCACTGCAGCAGAGAGGTTTTCGATTGTTGGCCATGACTCCTGGTTCCGACACGACGACGTTGCCGGAGGCGATGGCGGCGGTACGCCGCGAACGGGTCGCCATTGTGGTCGGCGCCGAGGGACCCGGCCTGAGTCATGCCGCGATGAAGGCCAGCGATGTACGAGTGCGCATCCCGATGTCGCGCGGCACCGACTCGCTCAACGTCGCCACCGCCGCGGCGCTGGCGTTCTACGAGCGAGCTAGAGTCTGATTGCCCGACTCCTCCTCATCGCGCTGCGCGCTCTGCATCGTCGTCGGGCTAGAGTCTGAGTGTGACCGACGAATCTACGCCGTGGGCAACAGGTTTGACGGTCGCGGCGTTCGTCGCGGCGGTTACCGCAGTCGCCATCGTGGTGCTGAGTCTCGGCCTGGTTCGGGTGCATCCGCTGTTGGCGGTCGGTTTGAATATCGTCGCGGCGGGCGGATTGGCGCCAACGCTGTGGGGTTGGCGCCACAC
>NZ_JBYCLA010000484.1:0-4178 GCF_057473665.1 Mycobacterium sp. TH-M25 | reverse complement strand
GACCCGGCCACCGACGTGCTGTCACACATGGTGACCGCCAGCCGGCACGCGCACTGGCTGAACCCCGAGCCCAAGCACCTGTGGGGCAGCGGCGATTCGGCGGTGCCGCGCTACCAAGAGGTGATCACCATGCACGAATGCCGTTCCGCCAAGCAGTTGGCCACGGTGATCGACCAGCTCCTACCGGTCTAGATTTTCCTCAGTTGGACGACTCGAACTGAGGTTATTCTTAGCGCAACATTTGACGTGCGTAAGAACACTGAGTGGGGTTCGTCATGCTGAAGAGTCTTCGCGTTGTGGCGCCGATCGTGGCTGCTGTCGGGGTGTCGATCGTCTTGTCTGCGTTGGCCCATGCCGACGACGACGCGTTGGCGGGCAGTACCAATGCGATCTTTCTCGGCGGTACCTTCGCGCCGACGCCGTCGACGGCCTATGTGGACGCCGCCGAGTCGCTGTATCTGGATCCGTTGGGGTTCACCAACGCCACGTCAATCTGCGACATGGCCGGAAACTTGCCCTGCGACGCTCCGTTGCAGGTGCTGACGACGCCGGAGCTGCTCGAGGAGGGTCCGAGCAGCCTGCAGGACGAGACGGACCTCGTGTACGCGATAGAAGCTGAATATCAAGCCGGGGATATGAGTGCCAGCGACCCGCTGACAGTGTTCGCCTACTCGCAGAGTGTCATCGCGGCCTCGGCGGCAGAGCAAGCGCTCTCGGCAGACCACATTCCCACCGCCGACCTGCATTTCGTGTTCATCGGCGACCCGAGCGACGCGCAGGGGGTGGCCACCAACATCTACACCGACTTGATTCAGCTATTCGGCGGCGGCACCACCGGGACGACTCTGACCAACGACCTGCTCACCGACACCAACGAGGACCAATTCGCCCCCGGCGGCACGCTTGCCGGTGTGACGCCGGACGACCTGTATCAGACGACGATCTACACGATCGACACCGACGGGGTCGCCGACTGGCAAGAGGATTGGAACGCGGCACTGGCCGCCGACGACGGCAACACCCTGGACGCCCTCGGCAACGCGCTCTACCACTTCTTCACCACCCACGCGGAATACCTGGGGCTGACGCCGGCCGACATCAGTACCGGCGTGGCAACGACCAACGACCTGACCACGACCATCACCATTCCGGACGGATCGGACCCGGGCAGCATGATCAACGACACGACCGCGCTGCTGGACGCTCTTTTTCATGGCGGGATTGCCGACAGCGGATTGTTCACCGCCCTGCTCGACTCAGTTCAAGACCTCTTCAACCCGGCTTTCGCTTGACCGCATCGGGCGGTCCACGGATTGTCCCGTCAGCCTCACCAGTATCACCAGTCTCGCCGCTGGCGGACCGTCAATGTGCCCACCTCGCAGCGACAATAGCGGCGACAGACGAGGTTTGTCGCTTGGAGGTGGGCACATCGAACGCTGACTCCCCGGGGTGCTGGTGTGGCATGTGAGTTCGGCCTGCGCACCTAGGCTCAAGTAAGCTGGCAAACCGTGCCAAAGCGGCGGCTGGGAGTCATGGGCGGGACGTTCGATCCCATCCACAACGGGCACCTGGTCGCGGCCAGCGAGGTCGCTGACTTGTTCGACCTCGACGAAGTGGTGTTCGTCCCGACCGGCCAACCCTGGCTGAAAGGCCGCGAGGTCAGCGCCGGCGAACATCGCTACCTGATGACGGTGATCGCCACCGCGGCCAACCCGCGCTTTTCGGTCAGCCGCGTCGACATCGACCGCGACGGGCCTACCTATACCAAGGACACCCTGCGGGATCTGCAGGCGCTAAAGCCGGACTCCGACCTGTACTTCATCACCGGCGCCGATGCTCTGGCGTCCATCCTGTCCTGGCAGGACCTGGATGAGCTGTTCGCGGCGGCCCGCTTCGTCGGCGTCAGCCGCCCGGGCTACGACCTTCGCAGCGAGCACCTCGCCGGCATCCTCAACGGACTGCCCGAGGATGCCCTGTCACTAGTCGAAATCCCGGCTCTGGCAATCTCTTCCACCGACTGCCGGCTGCGCGCTGCCCATAGCCGCCCGCTGTGGTATCTGATGCCCGACGGCGTCGTGCAATACATCTCCAAGACCGATCTGTATCGCAAACCGGGGGAGGAAGCGTGACCGCCGCGCCCGAGGCCATTGATATGGCAGCAGTCGCAGCCCGCGCGGCCGCCTCCAAGCTCGCCGACGACGTGGTCGTCATCGACGTCTCCGAACAGTTGGTCATCACCGATTGCTTCGTGATCGCTTCGGCATCCAACGAACGACAGGTCAACGCGGTCGTCGACGAAGTCGAGGAGAAGATGCGCGAGGCCGGGTACAAGCCGGCCCGCCGTGAAGGCACCCGCGAGGGCCGCTGGACGCTACTGGACTACGTCGATATCGTCGTGCACATCCAGCACCAGGACGAGCGCGACTTCTACGCCCTCGACCGGCTGTGGCGGGACTGTCCGGTGGTGGCGGTGGACGTGTCATGACCGTCCGTCGGCTGGTGATGTTGCGGCACGGCCAGACCGCGTTCAATTTCGGCAGCCGGATGCAAGGCCAACTCGACACCGAGCTCACGGAGCTTGGTCACGCCCAGGCGGTGGCCGCGGCCGAGGCGCTCGCCAAGCAGCAACCTTTGCTCATCGTGTCGTCGGATCTGCGGCGCGCCTACGACACGGCGGTGGCGTTGCAGCAACACACCGGGTTGCGGGTGCGCGCCGACGACCGGCTGCGGGAGACCCATCTCGGTGACTGGCAAGGACTGACCCACGCCGAGATCGACGCCAGCGTGCCGGGTGCGCGGTTGGCGTGGCGCGATGACGCCACGTGGGCGCCGCACGGCGGGGAGAATCGGATCGACGTGGCCGATCGCAGTCTGCCGTTGGTCACCGAATTGGTTGCCGGCGAACCGGATTGGGGAGCCGACGACGAGCCGGGCAGGCCAGTTGTTCTGGTCGCCCACGGCGGTCTGATCGCCGCGCTGACCGCGGCGTTGCTGCGGCTGCCGGTCCGCAACTGGCCGGCGTTGGGCGGCATGGGCAATGCCAGCTGGACGCAGCTGTCCGGGCATACCGAGTCCGGCGCGGCGGCTGATGATTTCGATGCCATCCGCTGGCGGCTCGACGTGTGGAACGCATCGGCGCAAGTTGCGGGCGATGTCCTCTGAGCCGCGGCCGACCCTGCTGGTCTTCGCCGATTCACTGGCCTACTACGGCCCGACTGGCGGCCTGCCCGCCGATGACTCCCGTATTTGGCCCAATATCGTTGCCAACCAACTGGGTTGGGATGTAGAGCTGATCGGTCGTATCGGGTGGACCTGCCGCGATGTCTGGTGGGCGGCTACCCAGGATCCGCGGGCGTGGGCGGCGCTGCCGAGAGCCGGTGCGGTGATCTTTGCGACCAGCGGCATGGACTCGCTACCCTCGCCGTTGCCGACAGCGCTGCGGGAGCTCATCCGCTACGTCCGCCCGCCGTGGCTGCGCCGCTGGGTTCGAGACGGCTATGGGTGGGCGCAGCCCCGGCTGTCGCCGGTGTCGCGGGCCGCATTACCGCCGCACCTCACCGCCGAGTATCTTGAAGAGGCTCGTGGCGCAATCGATTTCAATCGACCGGGCATCCCGATCGTCGCAACGCTGCCGTCGGTGCACATCGCCACGGCGTACGGGAAGGCGCACCACGGGAGGGCGGGCACCGTCGCGGCGATCACCGGATGGGCCGACGAGCATGATGTCGCGCTGGTCGACCTGAAAGCCGCTGTTGCCGACGAAGTGCTGAACGGTCGTGGCAACCCTGACGGCATTCACTGGAACTTCGAAGCGCACCGGGCGGTGGCGGAACTGATGCTCAAGGCGTTGGCCGAGGCCGGCGTGGCGACGATGCAGAGCGCGCAGCGCGATGAGGAGGAGCCGCGCGATCCGGCCCCCGTGGCGACGATGCAGAGCGCGCAGCGCGATGAGGAGGAGCCGCGCGATCCGGTCGATGTCCGAGTCGACAGCTGAGTTCATGTCCGTCATCGTCGTCACCGACTCGTCGGCCCGACTTTCCGATGAGTTGCGCCGGCAGTGGGGGATACGTCAAGTCCCGCTGCACATCCTGCTCGACGATGCCGATTTTCGCGACGGCATAGACGATATCCCGGACAATATCCACGAGTACGACGATGCCACCACGGCGGCCGCGACC
>NZ_JBYCLA010000483.1:0-2622 GCF_057473665.1 Mycobacterium sp. TH-M25 | reverse complement strand
CTGACCGATCCCGGTCTGGTCGCGCGCTACGAGCAGCTGCTGCACCCGTGGGTGAACCACGCCGACACCGGAGAAGCCTCCGGTCATCAAGCCGGAGAACATCGTCCTGCCAACACCGTTAAGCATTCCGCCACCAGAGGGCAAGCCCTGGTGGATGATCGTGGTCGGCGTCGTAGTGATCGGCCTGGTGGGCGGCATGGTCGCCATGACCTTCGCCAGCGGTTCACGGGTATTCGGGGGCGCCGGCTCGATTTTTCCGCTGTTCATGATCGGCGGCGTCGGGATGATGATGTTCAGCGGCCGAATGGGCGGCCAGCAGCAAATGAGCCGGCCGAAGCTGGACGCGATGCGCGCCCAGTTCATGTTGATGCTGGACATGCTGCGGGACACCGCGAATGAGTCGGCTGACAGCATGGACGCCAACTACCGGTGGTACCACCCGGCGCCCACCACGTTGGCCGCTGCCGTGGGATCGTCCCGAATGTGGGAACGCAAGCCTGACGGCAAGGACCTCAACTTCTGCGTCGTCCGAGTCGGCGTGGGTATGACGCGTCCCGAGGTGACCTGGGGCGAACCGCAGAATATGCCGACCGACATCGAGCTGGAGCCGGTGACGGGGAAGGCGCTGCAGGAGTTCGGACGCTATCAAAGCGTCGTCTACAACCTGCCAAAAATGGTTTCGCTGCTCGTGGAACCCTGGTATGCGCTCTTGGGGGACCGCGAGCAGACGCTGGGATTGATGCGGTCCATCATCTGCCAGCTGGCGTTCTCGCACGGGCCCGACCACGTGCAGATGGTGGTTGTCAGTTCCGATTTGGAGCAGTGGGACTGGGTGAAGTGGCTGCCGCATTTCGGTGATCCCCGGCGTCACGACGCAGCAGGCAACGCGCGGATGGTGTACAGCTCGGTGCGGGAATTCGCCGCGGAGCAAGCCGAATTGTTCGCCGGCCGCGGGTCATTTACGCCTCGGCACGCCAGTTCATCGGCACAGACCCCGACACCTCACCACCTGATTGTCGCGGACGTCGCCGATCCGCAGTGGGAGTACGTGATCAGCGCCGAAGGTGTCGACGGGGTGACGTTCTTCGACTTGACCGGCTCGTCGATGTGGACAGCAGTTCCGGAGCGCACGTTGCGGTTCGACGAAAAAGGTGTGATCGACGCGCTGCCCCGCGACCGTGATACCTGGATGGTGATCGACGACAAGCCCTGGTTTTTCGCCCTCACCGACCACCTCAGCATCGCCGAAGCAGAAGAGTTCGCGCAGAAGCTGGCGCGCTGGCGGCTGGCCGAAGCCTACGAAGAGATCGGCCAGCGAGTTGCCCACATCGGTGCTCGAGACATCTTGTCCTACTACGGAATTGACGATCCAGCCACGATCGACTTTGGCGCGTTGTGGAACAGCCGCACCGATACGCTGGGCAGGTCGCGGTTGCGGGTACCGTTCGGCAATCGATCCGACAACGGTGAGCTGTTGTTTTTGGACATGAAATCGCTCGATGAAGGCGGCGATGGCCCACACGGGGTGATGTCGGGGACAACTGGTTCGGGCAAATCGACGCTAGTGCGAACCGTGATCGAATCGTTGATGCTCGCTCATCCGCCGGAGGAGTTGCAGTTCGTGTTGGCCGACCTCAAGGGCGGGTCGGCGGTCAAGCCGTTCGCCGGCGTGCCGCACGTCTCCCGGATTATCACTGACCTTGAAGAAGACCAAGTGCTTATGGAGCGCTTCTTGGACGCGTTGTGGGGCGAAATCGCCCGCCGCAAAGCGGTCTGCGACAACGCCGGTGTAGACGACGCCAAGGAATACAACTCGGTGCGAGCCAGGATGCGGGCGCGCGGCCAGGACATGCCGGCGCTACCGATGCTCGTGGTGGTCATCGACGAGTTCTACGAATGGTTTCGTATCATGCCGACGGCGGTCGACGTGCTCGACTCGATCGGCCGGCAAGGCCGCGCCTACTGGATTCACTTGATGATGGCGTCGCAGACCATTGAGAGCCGAGCTGAAAAGCTCATGGAGAACATGGGCTATCGCTTGGTGCTCAAAGCACGTACCGCCGGCGCGGCGCAGGCGGCCGGCGTGCCGAACGCGGTGAACCTGCCGGCTCAGGCGGGTCTGGGGTATTTCCGTAAGAGCCTCGAGGACATCATCCGGTTTCAGGCCGAGTTCCTGTGGCGGGACTACTTCCGCGGCGTCACCATCGACGGCGAGGAACAACCAGTGTTGGTGCACAACATCGACTATGTTCGACCACAATTGTTTACCAACTCGTTCACGCCGCTCGAGGTGAGTGTAGGAGGCCCCGAGGTCGATGCGGAGGCGGTCTTTGCCAACGGCGAGGTGGTCGACGAGGAGGTCACTGAGGGAGAGGCCGAAGGAGGGGTCAGGACACCGAAAATCGGTACGGTGATCATCGATCAGCTTCGCAAGATCGACTTTGAGCCCTACCGGTTGTGGCAACCTCCGCTGACCCAGCCCGTCGCCATCGACGACTTGGTCAACCGGTTTTTGGGTCATCCCTGGCACAAGGACTACGGCTCGGCCAGGAATCTTGTGTTCCCCCTCGGGATCATTGACCGGCCGTTCAAGCATGACCAGCCGCCGTGGACGGTTGACAC
>NZ_JBYCLA010000482.1:0-4334 GCF_057473665.1 Mycobacterium sp. TH-M25 | reverse complement strand
GTGGAGATCAATGCCGACCCCTACCCGGTCTTCCGAGCGATACGCGAGGAAGCCCCGCTGTACTACAACCCGCAGCACGACTTCTACGCACTGAGCCGGTTCGCCGACGTCGATCGCGCGCTGGTCGACCATGAGACCTTCAGCTCGGCCCGCGGCGCCATCGTCGAGCTGATCAAGGCCAACATCGACATCCCGCCCGGCGTGCTCATCTTCGAGGACCCGCCGCTACACGACGTACACCGCAAACTACTGGCCCGGATGTTCACCCCGCGCAAGATCAACGACCTCGAACCCAAGATCCGCGAATTCTGCTCGCAAAGTTTGGATCCGCTGACCGATAGCTTCGACTTCGTGGGCGACCTCGGCGCGCAGATGCCGATGCGGGTGATCGGCATGCTGCTCGGCGTACCCGAGGAGTATCAGGAAGCCGCGCGTGACATGACCAACCACCAGATGCGCACCGAAGCCGGCAAGCCAATGGATGCGGCCGCCGGGATGAACACCGGCGAGTTCTTTACCGAGTTCATCGACTGGCGCGCCAAACACCCCTCCGACGACATCATGACCGATCTGCTGAATGTCGAGTTCGTCGACGAGAAGGGTGTCACGCGGCGGCTGACGCGTGAGGAACTGCTCACCTACATCAGCGTGGTTTCCGGAGCGGGCAACGAGACCACTACCCGACTGATCGGTTGGGCCGGAAAGGTTTTGGCCGAGCACCCCGACCAGCGACGGGAACTGGCCGAGAACCCGGCTCTGATCCCCGCGGCCGTCGAGGAGTTGCTGCGCTTCGAGCCGCCGGCTCCGCACGTGGCCCGCTACGTGACTCGCGACGTCACCTACTACGGGCAGACGGTGCCCGAGGGCAGCGCGATGATGATGTTGATCGGCGCCGCCAACCGCGATCACCGTCAATTCCCGCCCGACGGTGATGTTTTCGACATCCATCGGCAGGGTCGTCAGCACCTGTCCTTCAGCGTCGGCACCCACTACTGCCTGGGCTCGGCACTGGCGCGGCTGGAGGGGCGGATCGCGCTCGAGGAGATCCTCAAGCGCTTCCCCGAATGGCAGGTCGACCTCAGTCGTGCCGCATTGTCTTCGACGTCCACCGTGCGAGGCTGGGACACGCTGCCCGCGATCATCGGTTGAACCACAACAGATTTGAATCCAAGCACAAGTAGGGAAACGAGGTAACGATGGCGGGTCGCGTCGAAGGCAAGGTTGCGTTCATCACCGGCGCGGCGCGCGGTCAGGGCCGTGCACATGCGGTGCGGTTGGCGCAAGAGGGCGCCGACATCATCGCGGTCGACATCTGCAAGAAGATCGATACGGTGGATCTGATCGCCGCGTCCACACCGGAGGATCTGGCCGAGACCGCCGACCTGGTCAAGGGGCACAACCGCCGGATCTACACCGCCGAAGTCGACGTGCGTGACTACGACGCCCTCAAGGCCGCGGTCGACACCGGCGTCGAGCAGCTCGGCCGGCTCGACATCATCGTCGCCAACGCGGGCATCGGCAACGGCGGCCAGACGCTGGACAAGACCAGCGAAACCGACTGGACCGCCATGATCGACATCAACCTCGGCGGCGTGTGGAAGACCGTGAAAGCCGGTGTGCCACATATCCTCGCGGGCGGCAACGGTGGCTCGATCATCCTGACCAGCTCGGTCGGGGGCTTGAAGGCCTACCCGCATACCGGCCACTATGTCGCCGCCAAACACGGTGTGGTCGGCTTGATGCGCACCTTCGCCGTCGAACTCGGTGCGCAGAACATTCGCGTCAACTCCGTGCATCCGACCAACGTCAACACCCCGCTGTTCATGAACGAGGGCACGATGAAGCTGTTCCGCCCCGATCTGGAAAACCCGGGTCCCGAGGACATGAAGGTCGTCGGGCAGTTGATGCACACCCTGCCTATCGGCTGGGTTGAGCCGGAGGACATCGCCAACGCGGTGCTGTTCCTGGCGTCCGACGAGTCGCGTTTCGTCACCGGCGTCACGCTCCCCATCGACGGCGGCAGCTGCCTGAAATAGCGGGGCCGGACCACCGAAATCGACGATGGCGCGACGACACGCCGAGGCGGTCAGCATTAACGTCGGTTTCGCTGTGCCGCGATCATCGGCTACCGTCGCGCCATGAGTGGATTTGAGGGCAAAGGCGCCGTCATTACCGGCGGCGCGAGCGGAATCGGTTTAGCGACCGCAACGGAGTTGGCAAGGCGCGGGGCACGTCTCGTGCTCGCAGACGTCGACCAGCCTTCGCTGGAGCAGGCCGTGACGCATCTACAGGGTCAGGGATTCGAGGCACACGCGGTGATGTGCGATGTCCGGTCGTTCGATGAGATGACGCAGCTGGCCGGGGAGACGTTCCGCCTGCTCGGCCAGGTCGATGTGGTCTTCAGCAACGCCGGCATCGTGGTCGCGGGCCCGATCGCGCAGATGACTCACGAGGACTGGCACTGGGTGATCGACGTCGACCTGTGGGGCTCGATCCACACCGTCGAGGCGTTCCTACCGCGACTGCTGGAGCAGGGCACCGGCGGCCACGTCGCGTTCACCGCGTCGTTCGCCGGCTTGATGCCCAACATCGGGCTCGGCGCCTACAGCGTCGCGAAGTACGGCGTCGTGGGGCTGGCAGAGAACTTGGCGCGCGAGGTCAAAGGCAACGGTATCGGGGTATCTGTGCTGTGCCCGATGGTCGTCGAGACCAAGCTGGTCTCCAACTCGGAGCGAATCATGGGCGCCGACTACGGGCTGGCCTCTGCCAGCGCCCCGGCACAGCCGGACACATTGGACGTCGACGAAGTCGCCCGCCTCACCGTCGATGCGATTGCGGCCAACCGCCTCTACGTGCTGCCACATTCGGCGGCCCGCCGGTCGATCCGCAAGCGGTTCGACCGTATTGACCAGGTATTCGACGAACAGGCCAACGACGGCTGGAGCCACTGACCGGGGGCTGAACTCACCGGCTGGCAGTCTTTCGCGCGGCGCCGGGCGCATCGCCGATCACTCCCTCGGCCTCCAACTCGGCAATCTCGTCGAAGCTCAATCCGATTTCAGTGAGTAGCTCGTGATTGTGCTGACCGAGCAGCGGCGCCGGGCTCAGGTGGAATCGCTGCGGGCCGGCGGAGAATCTCACCGGCAGCGTGCTGTGCGGCGTCGGCGCGTTGACCGGGTGGCCGACGTCCTCGAAGAAGCCGCGAAATTGCAGCTGCGGGATCTCGGTCTGGCGGTGCGGCTGCATCACCTTGGCAACCGGAACACCGGCATCCCACAGGCAGCGCACGATGTCGTCGCCGTCGCGCGTTTCGCACCACGCGCTCAGGTGATGGTCAATCAGGTCGTGGTATTCGTGCCGGCCCTTGGCCGTCGACACTTTCGAATCGAGCGCCCAGGCGGGTCGGCCGAGCGCATCGCAGAGCCCGGCCCACTGGCCGTCGTCGACGACGGCGATAGCGACCCAACTGTCGAGGCGTCCGAATTCGTCGACTTCATTTGTGCGGTAGAGGTTTTGCGGCGCAGCGGCCGGTCCGCGATTTCCGTCGCGTTGCAGCAGCGCCCCGTACGCGGAGTATTCGATGACCTGTTCGGCGGCGATGTTGAGCGCCGCGTCGATCATCGCGGCCTCGATCATCACGCCTTGGCCGGTGGTGCGGCGGAACTCCAGCGCGAGCAGCAGCGCGTTGACGGCGTGGATGCCGGCGTTCGGATCACCGATCGAGTAAGGCTCGTAGGGATTGCGGTCGGGGTAACCGGTCAGCCAACTCACCCCGGACGCGGCTTCGATGACATAGGCGAACGCCGGGTTGTCCCGCCACGGCCCGTCCAGTCCGAACCCGGGCATTCGTAACAGGATCGCGTCCGACCGGATCGCCTCTATCGCATCGAAGTCCAGGCCGATCTGGTCGAGCACCCGGGGTGTGAAGTTCTCCACGACAACGTCCGAAGTTGCGATGAAGCGGCGCAACAGGTCTCGACCCGTGGCGGTTTGCAGGTCGAGTGTGATGCCCTTCTTGTTGGTGTTCAACGCTGAGAAGATCGGCGATTTCTCCCACCACTGGTGCTCGGTGACCGGGATGCCGGCGATCAGGCGAGCGCCGTCCGGTTTGCGGGTGGACTCGACGTGGATCACCTCGGCTCCCAGCATGGCCAGGAAGTGTGTGCAGCTCGGGCCGGCCCAGAAGGTGGTCAGATCCAGTACGCGCAACCCGTGCAGAGGCAGCCGCTGTGTGACTGTAGCTGCGGGACGTTCGGGTGCGCCCGGCCTCGACTCCCGATAGTGCGCGGTGTGCTCGCCCAGGCGCGGCGCCGGTCGCGGCGCGACGAGCGTTG
>NZ_JBYCLA010000481.1:0-4007 GCF_057473665.1 Mycobacterium sp. TH-M25 | reverse complement strand
GCGTCGGTGTTGTTCTGGTTCGCCCGCAGAGCGTCGAGCTCGGTGGCATACACCTCCTCGACCCGGGCGTCGCCGTCGGTGCTTACCGTGTAGATCGCCCAGACACCGTCACCGGCTTCGCCGGTGGTCTCCGGCCTGGTCCGGGTGCGCCGTGCGAGATCTTCGAAGACCGACGACCACCCGGACCGGTCACTGGGCGCGGTGAAAAATCGGCCGACTCCCTCGAATGCTTCGCGGATACCTTCGGTCGCGTCGCGCAAAATGTGTTCGAAGTCTTCCGGCTCGAATCCGAACCGACCGTTGTCATCCATTGCGGCCTCCTCGCTGCTCACCCCGATCACCCCAGTGTGCGCATTGTGAGCGGCGCGCGCCACGTTTAGTAGCCGTAACCCGGACCCGCGTAGGGATTCTGTTGGTAGGGATTCTGCTGGTAGGGGTTCTGTTGGTAGGGATTCTGCTGGTAAGGGTTTTGCTGCTGATACGGGTTCTGCGGCTGCTGGCTCGCGCCGCCCGGGCTCTGGGGCACCTGCACCGGAATCGGCACCGGCACGAACGGCAGGTTCAGATACGTCGTCGTCATCACCGGCCCCGTCGAGGTGCTCGGCGGCGGGGGCGGCGGCGGTGTCGTACTCGGGGTGGTGCTCGTCGCCTGCGGTGTGGTGGTCGTCGGCCGCGGCACGGTGGTGGCCTGCGCCGTGGTGCGCGGCGGAGGCGGCGGCTCGTAAGTCTCGACCGGCGCCGGAACTGGGGCCGGCGGCGGGGGCGGCGGGGGTGCCTCGCTGCTCGGTGGCGGTGGCACCGGGCTCGGCGACGGCTCCGCGCTGGCCGGTGGGGGCACCGGGCTCGGCGAGGGCAGCTGCGAGCTCAGCGGTGGCGGGGGCGGCGCCGGAGTGCTGCTGCTGGGCACCGTCGGCGCTCGATCGCTACTGGTCAGCGAGAAGGCAATCCCACCGATGGAGACCATCGACACCAGCGCGGCCAGGCCCAGGAACAGTTGCAGCAGCCGTGTTCTGCGCGGCCGCACCGGGTCGATCTGCTCGACCTTCGGCAATTGCATCAGCTGCGATGGCGTCGCACGGTTGTCGCCGATGTCGTACGGTTCACCGCTGTAGACGACCGGCTCGTCGTCGAAATCATCGGCCTGCGACCAGGCCAGCTCCGTCAGCCGCTCCGACGGATCGTCGAAAAGCGCTCCGGCGGTCGGAATGTCGAAGGTGCCGGTCGACGCGCTGAACGCGCCGGTTGGAGTGCCGAGTGGGTCAGCGGGCGCGACGGATCGCTCGGTGGCGGCCAAACCGCTGGTCGAGGTCGCGAAGCTGCCGGTGGACGCGCCCACCAACGCCCCGATGGTCGTCTCTACGCATTCAAGGTCCTGCTGCGCGATGGGCTGACGGGCCGAGAGTCGTGCCGCCCCGACGGCCGCCGCGAGTTCGGGTTGTACGGCGGTGATCACCGACGCCTTGGTGTGTGCCGAAAGACGCTGGACAACAACGGGAATTCTGGCCATACCGCCAGCCAACGCCACAGCCACCAGGTCCGTGGTTCGAATCTTGTTGCCGCGCAACATCTCATCGAATGCCACCAACAAGCCGTCAAGTCGCTCTTCGATCAGGCTGTCGAGTTCAGCTCGGCTGATCTCCAGGCGCATACGCTGACCGGGCAGGTCGAGGGCCAGTTCGGTGGTCTTCTGGCTGGACAACCTCTCCTTGGCCAGCCGGCATTCATGGCGCAGGCCGGCGAATTGCCCGACCACCGCGGTGCCGGCGGAATCGGCGGCGTTGCCCTGGCCGTCGTTGCCGAGCGCGTGCACCATCAGCGCCTGGTCCACGAGGTCTCCGGAGAAGTCCTCGTAGCGAAGCGTGTCGGCGATTGGAGTGAAATCCGATGCGGCGTCGGCAAGGGTGATGCTGCTACCGCCTCCGCCGACGTCGAACAGCGCGACGACGCCCTTGGCGGGCAGTCGGGAATCGGAGTTCAGCGCGGTCAGCGCTGCAACGCAATCCGGCACCAACCGCGGCACGACACCGCCATGGACGAAACCGGCGTGGGTGTTCAACGCGACCTGCATGCTCCGCAAGGCATCCGAGCCCCAGTGCGCAGGGATGGCCATCGTGATGTTCGAGGTCGCGGCTTCCCCACCGGCCTCGGTGATCAGCGCATCGATGGCCTCGACCAGCAGCAGCGACGGATCATGGATCACACCGTCGGCAGACGTCAGGGGCTTTGAGCCACCAATATGCTCGACGAAGCCGGTCATCAGGGTGCCGGTATCGCCGGCATCCGAGTCTGGCCCGGGCATACCGAGTTCGGGCGCACGGTCTGGAAACAACGTCAAGGCAGCACGCCGCGAGACAGGCGGGTTACCGCTGCGGACCACAACTAAGTTTGTGGTCCCGATCGATAACCCCAGCGGGTCATACATAACTCAAATACTTTCGTCGACAGCGTTCGATGGCCAGCGTCAACGATAATGGCGGGCCGCGCTACACCCATCGGCCACAACATCATCGGTACCCGCTCGATGCGGTTGCGTCACCGAAGTGAGACTGCCGACTCACTTGACAGATCCAGACGCGTCAGACCACGGTCAAGGGCAGCGATTTCCGCGGCCGAAATTGGAAGGTCGCCCCGCCGCTCACTTTGGCGACCGCAACCTCGGGCAGCTCCTTTGCTGCAGTGTCGGTTTCAGCCATTTCAGCTGTCCAGTCGGTGCTCGTGCCTGTGATGCGGACGGTCACGTGCGGGTCGATCGCGGTGGCGATTGCCTGCAGCGGCTGGACCGAGTCCGGCGAGCACAACGAAATCCAGGCGGCGTCGTCATGCGCCGGCGACCGGTGAACCGTCACGCGGCGGCCCAGGTCGGCGTCGACGTAACCCAGCGGGTTCATCAACGGGTGCAGCTCGAAAACGCCTCGTATTCCATCGATCCCACCAGGAAGACCCAGCGCCTTGTGAATACGTTCGGCGCCGAGGCCGGCCACACCGATCAGCTGGCGAGTGCAGATCGAGTCGGCGAGCGTGGTATCCGATCCGGCGCGGGCTCGCACCGCGATCGCGAACGACAGGTACAGCAGATGCATCTGCAGGCAGACCTCGTCGGCCATCCGCACCAACGCCGAATGCGAGTAGGCGCCGAAATCGAAGTCGGACACCACTGGGCCGGAATAGTCGGCCAGACCGTCCTCGGAGGGATCAATCGACTCGAGTTCCCAATTGGCAGCACGAGTTTCGGCCACGATATGCAGCGCCGGAATCCCCTCGACCGGTGGATGGGACTCGTCGATGACGACGGTCCACGCGCAATGCGGATGCCGGTCCGACGGGACCCGGGGCGGGCGGTGGATCGGCCGCACCTGCGCGCGCGCATTGGTCGCGACCGCGGTCGCGTCGAAGGTCGGGTCCTCGATGGTGTGGCACATGCCGAATACGTAGTCGTGACCCATCGGCTCCACGTCGAGCAGCGCGCCGCAGTGGTCGAGATGGAACTCGCCGTGCCAGCGATCGTGAATGGTGTAGCGGAAGTCCATGAACTGAGGCGGTGCACCGATGTCGAGCTGCAGGCCCTTGAAAATCGTTGGTACGTCCACACCTTCGTAATTGAGCGCGCGCTGCATGCGTCGGGTGTAGATCGGGCTGGCGCCGGCCCACTCCTCGATCGCGATCTGCACCATCTCCTCGCGCCCGAATTCATTTATGCACCAAGCCATGCCGGAGCGGTCGATCATCTGCCCGATCAACAGCAGCTCAGGAAGCAGGACGGCAAGCTGCTCGCGGGACAGCCGGGTGTAGCGGGAATGGCTCACCTGCCAAAAATAGAGCCGGCTATGTTATAAAGTCAACTATGTCTATCGTCGCAGGCCAGCAGGGTCACGCCGGCCCCACCCGGCGAACGAGCGCGCCTCGCAAGCGTGGCGACGACACTCGGGCGAAGATCATCGACGAAACCGTGCGCTGCATCGTGGAGGAAGGTTTTGCCGCCGCAACGGCAAAACATGTCGCCGAACGCG
>NZ_JBYCLA010000480.1:0-4250 GCF_057473665.1 Mycobacterium sp. TH-M25 | reverse complement strand
TGGTGCCCAGGTCGGCCAGTAGGGCCACCATCGCATCGGTGATGGCTTGTGAGCCGCCTTCGGCGACTGGCCAGCCGTGCCGGTGGCCGGCGGTGATGATGCCCATCCCGATCGCCGATGTCATCGGATAGTGCAGGGGCCGAAACGCATGCGCCGCAACGCCGCCGAACAAGGCCCGGCCCTGCGGGGTACCGAACAGCCGCGCGAATGTCGACGCCGGAAGCACGGTCGGAGCCCCGAACCGGGCCAGCATCAGCGGGTGACGGGGAATCCGCAGCAGCGGCCCCATGATGTCCGCACTGAGCGCGTCGAATCGAGCCGCGGCGTAGCCGAACGCACGCCGCCATCGTGCGCCATCGCGACCGAGACCGGCAGCGGTCCGCTCCACCGAGCGGTGCAGCACGCCCGCACTGCCGTCCTCGAGTGGGTGAACGCAGTCGATTTCGGGCCAGCGCCAGGTCAGCCCGTAGCGGTCCAGGTTGAACCTGCTCACGAACTGCGAGCCGACGGCCATCGGGTGGATTGCCGAGCAGTGGTCGTGCAGCAGGCCGGGCAGGATCGCCGCGCTGCTGCGGGCGCCGCCGCCGACCTCATCGGCGGCTTCGAGGACTGTGACCGCGACCCCCTCGGCCGCCAGGGTCACAGCGGCGGCCAGGCCGTTGGGCCCACCGCCCACCACCACCGCGGTGCTCATGCACAAAACCCTATGCCGAACCGGGCCCAAATTCGCAATACCGAGGATATCTCTGTTGAGCTAGAGTAGTACTCGTGCCAGCCACTGCCGACGCGCGCTGCCGACTGATGCAGTCGGCCCGCCGCCGCTTTGCCGAAAACGGCCTCCTGGCGGCGACGCTCGACGAGGTCCGTCAGGACGCCGACGTCAGCGTTGGCGCGCTGTATCACCATTTCCCGGACAAATCCGCGCTCGCGGCTGCGGTCTACGCCCAGGTGATGGGGGAGTACCAGTCGGGATTCGTGGCGATGTTGCGCCGTCACGACAGCGCCGAGGGCGGTATCCGCGGCGGCGTCACCCACCACTTGCGTTGGGTGGCAGGCAATCGCACCGAGGCGGCATTGCTGCTCGGGGACCGGCTGGACAGCGCGCAACTGCGGGAGTCCAATCGGGCCTTCTTCGCCGACGTGGGGGACTGGTGGCGGCCGCATCACACCTACGGGATGTTGCGCCCGATGCAGGACGGGATCACCGCTGCGTTGTGGTTCGGCCCGGCGCAGGAATTCAGCCGGTACTGGATCGCCGGCGACGCTCCCCGGATGCCGCGCGGTGTGGTCAAGGCATTCGCCGATGCCGCATGGGCGACGTTGCGGGCCAACGCTATCGAGGAGGACGCGTGACCGGATCGCTGTACAACCGACTGATCGCCGAGGGAGACGACCCCGATGCGCCGCGTCGGGTGGACCTCGAACACCGCGGCGACCGAGCAATCGTCACCCTCGACGAACCCGACCGGCTCAACGTGTTGTCGGCGCCGTTGGTGCGCCAACTACGGCGCGCGCTGGAGGATCTCGTGGTCGACCGCGACGTTCGAAGCGTGGTGCTGACCGGTCGCGATCCGGGCTTCAGCGCCGGCGGCGACTTGAAGATGATGGAGCAGGCCACGGCAAATCTGAGCCGACCCGAGGGCGTCGCCGACGTGTGGCGCTGGATCCGCCGCGAATTCGGCGCAATCGCCCGGCTCATCGCCGGATCGGACACGATCTTCGTTGCCGCCATCAACGGCCCCGCCGCCGGAGTCGGGCTGGCCTGGGCGCTGGCCTGCGACGTCGTCGTCGCCAGTGAGCGTGCGGTGATCGTGCCGGCGTTCGGCCGCCTCGGCCTGATTCCCGAGGTCGGCACCAGTTGGGCGCTGACCCGACGACTGGGATACCAAGGTGCGCTTGCCTATTACCTGCGCGGCGAGCACATCGATGCGCACGAAGCGCAACGGCTCGGCCTGGTTCAACAGGTCGTCGACCACGACCGCCTGCTCGAAACCGCCGATCAGTGGTGCTCACGTGTAGCGGCGATGCCGACGCATGCCATCGCGATGACCAAGCCCCTGCTGCGCGCCGCGGCCGACGCCGAGTGGCACGAATCGCTGACCATGGAGGAATTCGCCGAGCCCACCTGCTTCACGACGGCAGCATTCGCCGACAGCGTGCAGGCGATATTGAGCAGCTCTCAAGCCTGAATCTGCGCGGTCACCGCGCCGGTGAGCCGGACCAGGTCGTCAGGTGCCACCGCGACGTCCCAGCCGCGCCGACCCGCGCTGACGTACATCCGCTCCCATCGGAGCGCACCCGCGTCGACGACCGTCGGTAACGCCGTGCGCTGCCCCAATGGCGAAATCGCGCCCAGCACATAGCCGGTCGCGCGTTCAGCGGCACGCTGATCGGCCATCGTGGCTTTGCCGGCACCCAGCGCTCCGGCGGCCGACTTGAGCGACAGCCGCGCCAGGGCCGGCACGATCGCCACCGCCAACCCGTCGGGAAGCGCGATGACCAGCGTTTTGTAGATCTGGCCAGGTTCGACGGAGTCGCTCAGCGCACGAACCGCCTCGCCGCCGAACGAGCGTTCGCGCGGGTCGTGGTCGAACTTGACCACCTGGTGGGGCACGCCGGCGTCGCTCAGTACCGCCAGCGCCCGCGTCGCCGCTTTAGGGACCGGAGTACCCCGGCGGGTTGACGCCATCGACCCAGAAGTCGACCCCGAGGGTGCCGCCCGGCACGCAGTTGTAGACCGACAGGTCTGTGACGCCGGAGTCCAGCAGCACGTCTTCGCAGAGCAGGGTGTTGCCGGTGTACTCCTTCGACGGCTTGTTGAGGATGACGTAGGCAGCGTCGGAGTAGATCTCGGGCTTACGTGCGCGACCCATCGCCTCGTCGCCGCCCAGCAGGTTCTGTACCGCGGCGGTGGCCACCAACGTGCGGGGCCACAAGGTGTTCGAGGCGATGCCCTCGTCGCGCAGCTCCTCGGCAATCCCCAACGCGCACAGCGTCATACCGAACTTGGCCATCATGTACGCCGTCGGCTTCAGCCACTCTTTCCCGAGCAGCACCGGCGGGGACAGGGTCAGGATGTGTGGGTTCTCCCGGCCCTTCAGGTGCGGGATGCAGGCCTGAGACACGGCGTAGGTGCCGCGTACCTGGATGCCGTTCATCAGGTCGAACCGTTTCATCGGCACCTCGCTGATGGAGCCTAGGTTGATCGCCGACGCGTTGTTCACCACGATGTCGATGCCACCGAACTGTTCGACGGCCTTGGCCACGGCGGACTGCACCGACTCCGGGTCGCGGACGTCGCCGACGATTGGCAACGCCTGCCCGCCCGCCTCCTCGAGCTCCTTGGCGGCGGTGTACACCGTGCCCTCGAGCTTGGGGTGCGGCTCGGCCGTCTTGGCGATCAGTGCGACGTTGGCGCCGTCCTGGGCGGCCCGCTTCGCGATCGCCAGCCCGATTCCGCGGCTGGCACCCGAGATGAACATGGTCTTTGCTTTCAACGACATGAGCGTCACAGTAACGCCGCTCACAAGTACCCCGCGTCGGTGGTGCGGAAATACCGGGGCGATCCTGGCTGTTGAGCCAGGCGAAGCAGACAGTGTCAGAGGCAGGCTTTAGATTGGGAAAGGGGTAATCGCGTGTCAACGGCGACAAGCCTCACGGGCGAACAGCAGTTGGCCGGGTACCAGACGGGTCCGGTGTTGATGGACCTGTTCACCGGTATCGCGACAGAAGGGACTGCGTTATTCACTATGGCTGATACCGATGGCACGGCCGAGTCGGAGATCGCGGTCAACGCCGACGATACCGACGGCCAGGCGCGCACCCGATCCGACGAAACCGATGCCGAGCTCACCGCACGATTCGAGCGCGACGCGATCCCGCTGCTGGACCAGCTCTACGGCGGCGCAATGCGGATGACCCGTAATCCGGCCGACGCCGAAGACTTGCTGCAAGAGACGATGATCAAGGCCTATGCGGGCTTTCGGTCGTTCACCGAGGGCACCAACCTCAAGGCTTGGCTCTACCGCATTCTGACCAACACCTACATCAACGGCTATCGCAAGAAGCAGCGTCAGCCCGTGCAGTATCCGACCGACGAGATCACCGACTGGCAGTTGGCGGCGACGGCCAAGCACACCTCCACCGGGCTGCGATCGGCTGATGTCTAGGCGCTCGAGGCGCTGCCCGACACCGAGATCAAATAAGACCTCCATGCGTTGCCAGAGGAGTTTCGGATGGCGGTCTAATAC
>NZ_JBYCLA010000479.1:0-14376 GCF_057473665.1 Mycobacterium sp. TH-M25 | reverse complement strand
CAAATGAGCCGGGGCCGCGGGGCCCGCTCTGGCCGCGCGCCACCGACGATGCAGAGCGAAGCGACGAGGTGGAGCGGCGCTCATGACGCGCGCCACCGACGATGCAGAGCGAAGCGATGCGGAGGAGCGGCGCCCATGACGAAAGACGGTACACGCTGAATCACTGCCGTTCGGCCAGCTCCAAACGGGTGTCGCCGTACACCCGCTGCTGCCAGGGATCCCAGCCGTCGGGCCATGTCAGGGCGGGACCGCCCGCTGCGCGCTCCACCACCACGAGGCTTCCCGCCCGTACCCAGCCATGGCCGGCCAGCGCGGTCAGCAGGCGCTCCACCTCGGCCGTGTCGACGTCGTAGGGCGGGTCCGCGAGCACGAGATCCACCGGCGCGGCGGGTCTGGTGGCCGACAGGGCGGCGACGTGACCGCGCCGTAGGACGGCGCCGGGCAGACCGAGCGTGGCGATGTTGCGTTCGATCACCGCCGCCGCCCGGCGATCGGACTCGACGAACAATGCCGACCTCGCACCTCGCGAAAGTGCCTCCAAGCCGAGCGCTCCCGAGCCCGCATAGAGGTCGAGCACCGCGAGACCGGTCAAGTCCCGCCGCGCCGTCACGATGTTGAACAACGACTCGCGCACCCGGTCGGTGGTCGGCCTGGTTCCCTGCGACGGCACCGCTATCCGCCGTCCCCCGGCGACGCCGCCGACGATGCGCGTCATATGGCGCCGCTCCTCCTCATCGCGCTACACGCTCTGCATCGTCGCCGGCGCGTCAGGCGAGCACCACCAGCAGGTCCCCGCCTTCGACCTGAGCGGTGTCCGACACGGCGACCCGATCGACGGTGCCGTCGGCCGGCGCGGTGATCGGCGCTTCCATCTTCATCGCTTCGATGGTGGCGATGGTCTGACCGGCCTGCACGGTGTCGCCGACGGAAACCCCGACGGTCACCACCCCGGCGAACGGTGCGGCGACGTGATTGGGGTTGCCTTTCTCCGCCTTCTCCGCAGCCGGAATCTCGCTGGCAATGCTGCGATCTCGGACCTCCACCGGCCGCAACTGCCCGTTGATGATGAACATTACGGTGCGCATGCCGCGTTCGTCGGGCTCGGAAATTGCCTCCAAGCCGATCAACAGCTCGACGCCAGGCTCTAGCTGCACCCGGTGCTCCTCGCCCTGGCGCAGACCGTAGAAGAACTGGTTGGCCGACAGCCGGGAGATATCACCGTAGGTTTCCCGGTGGTTCTCGAAGTCCCTTGGCGGTCCGGGAAACAGCAATCGGTTCAAGGTGGCCTGCCGGTTATGCCCCGACAGCCCCAAGGCGGTCTCGTCGTCCGGGGTCAGCTGCTGAACCGGCTTGGCCTCACCACGGCCGGCTAGCGCCTTGGTCCGCAACGGTTCCGGCCAACCGCCCGCCGGGTCGCCCAGGTCTCCGCGCAAGAACCCCAGCACCGACTCCGGAATGTCGAATTGCTCGGGATGCGAGGCGAATTCGTCAGCGCTCAGACCCGCCCCCACCAAAGCCAGCGCCAGATCGCCGACCACCTTCGACGACGGGGTGACCTTGATCAGCCGGCCCAGCACCCGGTCGGCGCCGGCGTAGGCCTCCTCGATTTCTTCGAACCGGCCCCCCAGCCCCAGCGCGATGGCCTGTTGGCGGAGATTCGAGAGCTGCCCGCCGGGGATCTCGTGGTGATAAACCCGCCCGCTCGGCCCTGGCAGCCCGGACTCGAACGGCGCGTAGACCTTTCGTAACGTCTCCCAGTACGGTTCGAGCGCGCACACCGACGACAACGACAACCCGGTGTCGTAATCGGTGTGTGCGGCGGCCGCCACGATCGAACTCAACGCGGGCTGGCTGGTGGTGCCTGCCATCGGGGCCGATGCGCCGTCGACCGCGTCCGCTCCGGCCTGCCAGGCGGCGACGTAGCTGGCCAACTGCCCGCCGGGGGTGTCGTGGGTGTGCACATGAACCGGCAGGTCGAAGCGACTGCGCAACGCGCCGACAAGTTCCCGCGCCGCCGCAGGACGCAGCAGGCCGGCCATGTCCTTGATCGCCAGCACGTGCGCGCCCGCTTCCACGATCTCGTCGGCCAGCTTCAAGTAATAGTCGAGGGTATAGAGGTTTTCGGCCGGATCAGACAGGTCACCGGTGTAGCACATCGCGACTTCGGCTATTGCGGAACCGGTTTCGCGTACGGCATCGATGGCGGGACGCATGGACTCGAGGTTGTTCAATGCGTCGAAGATCCGGAAGATGTCGATTCCGGTCGCGGTGGCTTCGTCGACGAACGCCGAGGTGACCAGCTCCGGGTAGGGCGTGTACCCGACGGTGTTGCGACCCCGCAGCAGCATCTGCAGACAGATGTTGGGCATCAGCTCGCGCAGCTCTGCCAGGCGCTCCCAAGGGTCTTCCTTGAGGAACCGCAGCGCCACATCGTATGTCGCGCCGCCCCAGCATTCGACGGACAGCAGTTGCGGCATGGTCCGGGCGATGTACGGCGCTACCAGTCCAAGGCCGCTGGTGCGCACCCGCGTCGCCAGCAGCGATTGATGGGCGTCCCGAAAGGTCGTATCGGTGACGCGGACACCGGAGGAGTCGCGCAGCCACCGGGCGAAGCCTTCGGGGCCCAATTCGACCAGCAACTGCTTGGAGCCCGCCGGTGGCGCTTTAGTCAGGTCGATGTCGGGCAGCTTGTCCTGCGGGTAGACCGCCGACGGCCGGGATCCGTGCGGCTTGTTCACGGTAACGTCGGCCAGGTAGTTGAGGATTTTAGTGCCGCGGTCGGCCGATGATCGCGAGGTGAGAAGCGCCGGATGCTCCTCGATGAAAGAGGTGGTGATATGCCCGGCCTGGAAGTCGGGATCGTCCAGGATCGCTTGCAGGAACGGGATGTTCGTCGATACACCGCGGATCCGGAATTCCGCGATCGCGCGCCGTGCCCGGTTGACCGCGGTGGTGAAATCGCGGCCGCGGCAGGTCAGCTTGACCAGCATCGAGTCGAAGTGGGCACTGATCTCCGCGCCCAGATTGGTTCCGCCGTCCAAGCGGATGCCCGCGCCGCCCGGGCTGCGGTAGGTGGTGATCCGTCCGGTGTCGGGGCGAAATCCGTTTGCCGGGTCCTCGGTGGTGATCCGGCACTGCAGAGCGGCGCCGCGCGGGCGGATGGATTCCTGCTGTAATCCCAAGTCCGCCAGAGTTTCTCCACCCGCGATGCGCAACTGACTGGAGACCAGGTCGACGTCGGTGATCTCCTCGGTGACGGTGTGCTCGACCTGGATCCGTGGGTTCATCTCGATGAAGACATAGTGGCCGCGCTCGTCGAGCAGGAACTCCACCGTGCCCGCGCAGCTGTACCCGATATGGCGGGCGAAGGCCACGGCGTCGGCGCACATCTTGTCCCGCAGTTCGGTGGGCAGGTTCGGGGCCGGCGCCAGCTCGACGACCTTCTGGTGGCGTCGCTGCACACTGCAGTCACGTTCGTAGAGATGAATCACGTTGCCCTTGGTGTCCGCCAGGATCTGCACCTCGATGTGGCGCGGGTTGAGCACTGCTTGTTCGAGGTAGACCGTCGAATCCCCGAACGCCGACTCGGCCTCCCGACTGGCCGCCTCGATCGCCTCGGGCAACGCCTCGGCATCGGCGACCCGCCGCATGCCCCGACCGCCGCCGCCGGCAACGGCCTTGACGAACAGCGGAAATTCCATCTCGGCCGACGCCGCGACCAACTCCTCGACTGACGAGGACGGCGCCGACGAATTCAGCACCGGCAGACCCGCTTCGCGAGCCGCGGCGACGGCGCGGGATTTGTTGCCGGTCAACGACAGCACTTCGGCCCTGGGGCCGACAAAGGTGACGCCCTTTTTGGCGCATTCGGCGGCCAGCTGCGGGTTCTCCGACAGAAAGCCGTACCCCGGGTACACCGCGTCGGCACCCGCAGCACGGGCGGTGTCGACGATTTCGCTGACGGACAGATACGCCCGGACCGGGTGGCCGATCTCGCCGATCTGGTAGGACTCGTCGGCCTTCAAGCGGTGCAGGGAATTTCGGTCTTCGTACGGGTAGACGGCCACGGTACCGACGCCGAGCTCGTAGGCGGCCCGGAACGCTCGGACGGCGATTTCACCGCGATTGGCAACCAGCACTTTGGAGATCAAGATGGGTCCCTCTTCGGTCGACGGGTAGGCAGGTTGTCTCAGATCAGCGTGGACCAGTAGTTCCAGAATCGGTCCATAATCAGCAAGAAGACGGCCGTGAACCAGAGCGTGGCAATCGACCACCGCCAATGGTTCAGCGCACGCACCACCGCCCCGCCGCGGCCCTCACCGGTCCGTCCGAACGCGGTCGAGGCGACCACCACCAAGACCGAGATGGTCGCCACCCACACCACCATGCAGTACGGGCACAAGGCGCCGATGCGGTAGAGGCTCTGGAAGATCAGCCAGTGCACGAAAGCGGCACCGAACAGCGCGCCGATCGTCATACCGATCCAATACCATTGCGGTAGTGGCACTTTAGCGACTGCTAGCACGCCGGTGACAGTCATGACGGCGAACGCCGCGATACCGATCAACGAGTTCGGGAGGCCGAATGCCGACGCTTGCGGCGTCGTCATCACCGAACCGCACGCCACGACCGGGTTGAGATTGCACGACGGCGCGTAGGCCGGATTGATCAGGAGTTCGATCTTTTCGACGCTCAGCGCCGCCGAGGCGATCAGACCGAGCAGTCCTGCAACCAGAATCGACCACGCGCCCGCCGTCGACGGGCCCGCCGGCTCGTCGCGCTTCAAGGTCGAATCCTCCACCGGCTGATCAGATTTGGCCGATGGCGTAGCTGTCACGATGCTGCAGGGACCGCAGCCGAGTCGATACCCGGGACATCCCCGACGATCCCCTTGATCTTGGCGACAAGAGCTTCCGGCGTCGAGAACTCGTAGTCCTGGCCGTTGATGCGCACCGTGGGGGTCGCGTGAATGCCGGTGGACGCGACCATTGCGTCGACCATCGGCAGGTATTTGCCGTCCTTGATGCACTGGGGCACCTTGCCCACCACGCCGGCCTCCCGGGCCAACTCGATCAGCCTCGCGTTGTCAGGAAACGATGTCCCAGTCTCGGAAGGCTGAATTTCCTTGGTGTACAACGCCGCGTGAAAGCGACGGAAGGCGTCGATCGACTCGTCGGCGACGCAGTAGGCAGCATTGGCGGCGCGCGAGGAGTAGTCCTGGTTCTGCGGCCGGCTCAAAAAGCCCGTCATGTAGTAGTCCGCGGCGATAGCGCCGTCGTCGATCAGCTTGGACACCGTTGGTCCGAATTTCCGCTCGAAATTGCCGCAGGCCGGGCAGAGGAAGTCCTCGTAGAACGAGACCACGGCCTTCGGGTCGTGGGTGCCGTCCTTGGTGACGAGCTTGCTCGTGGTCACCCGGATGGCCCGCGCGCCGGTCGCGGCGGTTTTCTTGTCGTGCGAGATCACGATGTAGCCGATGAGAACGACGGCGAAGATCAACACGACTGAGGTGAGCCCGACCTTGAAGAGAAGATCGCGTCGCCGCCCAGCGGCGTTGAGGTCGTATTTGGGACGATTCGATTTGGCGGCTTTTTCGGCCATGGGTCTGGTCACCATTCCGGATTGTCGGCTTCGCTGCCCGACCGCGGTGCGGTCGGCGATAGCTGCTAAGCCTACCTACGAGCGCAGTTGCAGATCAGACGCGGCTGAGATGTGCCCGCAAAGCCGAAATCAACTCGGTGGTGGCCAGTGCGCTGCCGCCGCCCAGCGGGAACAAACTGGCGAACCCGTGCGTCAGCGATCCCATCGTGCGCAGGTCGACATGGGTGCCGGCGGCCGTCAGCGCCGCGGCGTAGCGGTCGCCCTCGTCGCGCAGCGGATCGAAGCCGGCGGTCGCGATCAGCGCGGGCGGCAGCCCCGACAGCGACTCGGCCAACAGCGGCGAGATACGCGGGTCGGTCGCGGTGGCGTCGGAGGCGCCCAGATATAGCTCGCTGAACCAGTCGATGTCGGCCTTGGTGAGCAGAAAGCCGTCGGCGAACAAACTCAGTGACCGGGTCTGTGCGGTGAAATCAGTGCGCGGGTAGATCAGCCACTGCAGGACCGGCTGCTCAACGGCCTCGTCGCGGGCGATTTGCGACACGATCGCGGCCAGGTTGCCGCCGGCGCTGTCGCCGCCCACGGCCACTTTGCCCGGTATCGCGCCCAGCTTCTCAGCGTGCTCGTAGGCCCACCGGAAGGCGGCATAGGCGTCGTCGACCGCGGCAGGAGCAGGGTGCTCGGGGGCGAGTCGGTAGTCGATCGACAACACATGGACGCCGGCCTCGCGGCAGGTCAACCGGCACAGTGGGTCGTGGGTGTCGAGGTCGCCGAGCACCCAGCCACCGCCGTGGTAGAACACCACCAACGGCGCCGGTTCGGGCGTCGTCGGCCGGTAATGCCGGGCCGGGATCGGGCCCGCCGGTCCGGGAATCGACAGGTCGCTGACACCGACGTGGATCTGCGGTCCGCCGAAGCCCTGCGTCATCTCGCGCATCTGAGCCCGCGAGACGACGACATTCTGGTTGATCACCAGACCGTTCATCCCGAACGCGCGCATCCCGGCCAGCGCCAGCTGCAGCGTGGGGTCCAGCGTGTTGCCGTCGATGGTGATCTCACGGCCGCCGGCCAGCAGCCGTTTGGCGCGGGTGGGGATCCACGGAATCACCTTGAGACCCGCGGTGGTGGCGGCACTCTGCAACCGCGCGGCCCAACCACCGGTACTGACCTGCTGATCCGGCACGCCTGGCAGACTTCGTGTCATGTCTGGTTCCTTGAGTCCCTCGGTCCCACTGAACGACGGTCATCGCATTCCCACGCTCGGATTCGGCGTTTTCAAAGTCCCGCCCGCGGACACTGAGCGGGCGGTGCTCGCCGCCCTGCAAGCCGGCTACCGCCACATCGACACCGCGGCGGTGTACGGCAACGAACGCGAGACCGGCCGTGCGGTCGCCGCGTCCGGCGTGCCCAGAGACGAACTGTACTTGGTCACCAAGTTGTGGAACTCCGAGCAGGGTTACGACAGCACGCTGGCCGCTTTCGACGTCAGCATGGACCGACTGGGTCTGGAGTACCTGGACTTGTACCTGGTTCACTGGCCGATGCCCAAGCTCAACAAGTTCATCGACACTTTTCGGGCCTTCGCCCACCTGCGCGATCAGGGCCGGATCAGGTCGATCGGGGTCAGCAACTTCGAGCCCGACCACCTCACGGCGCTCGTCGACGCCACCGGGATCGTGCCCGCGGTCAACCAGGTCGAGCTGCATCCCCGGCTGCCGCAAAACGAGTTGCGCGAGGTGCACGCCCGCCTGGGCATCGCCACCGAAGCGTGGGGCCCGCTGGGGCAGGGATCGCTGTTGACCGACCCCGTCGTCACCGCGGTCGCCGAGACCCTTGGCCGGACACCCGCCCTGGCACTGCTTAGATGGCATCTTCAGCTGGGTAATATCGTCATCCCCAAGTCGGTAAGCCCCCAGCGGATTGCGCGCAACTTCGACGTGTTCGATTTCGAATTGAGCGAACACGACATGGCGTCGATCTCGTCGCTCGATGATGGAAACCGGCTCGGCCCTGATCCACGAACCTTCGACTTCACAGGCAGGTAACAGATGTCGGGCGGCCCTGAACTGTCAGTTCCCTCCATTGCACTCAACGACGAAAACACGATGCCGGTAATCGGCCTCGGAGTCGCCGAATTGTCTGACGCCGAAACCGAGCGTGCGGTGTCGACGGCTCTGGAGATCGGCTACCGCCTCATCGACACCGCGGCGGTCTACGGCAACGAGAAAGCCGTCGGCCGCGCGATCGCGGCGTCCGGCATCTCCCGCGCGGAGCTGTTCGTCACCACCAAGGTCGCCAACGCCGACCAGGGATTCACCACAACACAGGACGCCGTCAAGGTCAGCTTGGACAAGCTCGGCCTCGATTACGTCGATCTCTTTCTGGTCCACTGGCCGATGGCGGCGCTCGGCAAATATGTCGACACCTTCGGCGGCCTGATCCAGGCCCTCGGCGACGGTCACACCAAGTCCATCGGCGTCTGCAACTTCACCGAGGAATATCTGGAGACGGTCATCGACCTGACCTACGTCACCCCCGCGGTCAACCAAATCGAGCTGCACCCGCTGCTCAACCAGGCCGAGATGCGCGCCGTCAACAAGCAGCACGGCGTCGTCACCGAGGCCTACAGCCCGTTGGCGGTCGGCAGGTTGGTCGACAACCCCGCCGTGACGTCGATCGCTGCTGAATACGGCCGTTCCGCAGCGCAGGTGCTGATCCGGTGGAGTATCCAACTGGGCAATGTGGTGATTCCGCGTTCCAGCAACCCCGAGCGAATCGCCGAGAACTTCAACGTCTTCGACTTCGAGTTGACCGCCACGCACATGGAGGCGCTCAACGGGCTCAACGACGGCACCCGTGTCCGCGAAGACCCGCTGACCTACACCGGGGCCTAATTGCATCGCCGCTCCCATGTCTCAGCTGACGCCATGAGGTCATTCCGCTTGAGGACCACGCACGTTCGCTGGGAAGCCAGCTCAACCTTTCGGGCACGTCCCGGCAGCTTCGCGCAAGACCGCGGCTGACGGCGCGTCGACAGGCAGCCCGTAACCCCGCAACACCGCGATGAATTGCATGGCGTACTGGCAGTGGAACGCGGCGTTGGGCGGCATCCACAGCGCGGGCTGGGAGTCGCCCTTGTCCTGATTTGCTTGGCCTTGTACCGCCAGCAGGTTGGCCGGATCATTGGCAAACCGCACCCGCGTCTGCTCGGTCCAGCCGTACGCTCCCATGTCCCAGCCGTAAGCCAACGGCACGATGTGATCAATCTGCACAGATTCCCCGACCTTTGCGCCGCGGTGAAAGTCTATGGTGGCGTTGGTATACGGATCGTGCAAGACACCGGTTTCGACAGCGTCGGGACAGCGTTTGATCGACACGTAGGTCTTGTCGACAAGGTCACGGTTGAGGATGTCGTCGCGGGTATCGCAGCCGTTGTGCCCGCCGGGCGCGTCGTTGTCGTCGGTCCACGCCTCACCGAAGGCCGCCCGTCGGTAGTCATAGCGGCGGATGCGTTTCGGCACCACCGCAATTCCAGCCAACACATCGACACCGGGCGCCACCGTCGGCATGTCAGCGCGGGCGGCGAATTGCCGGTCTCGATCCCCCGCCGAGGTCGTCACCACCTGGTAGGCAACCAGCACGGTCAGGATTGCGATGGCCGAGAGCCACAGCCATGTCCTGCGCGTCATGACTTGTCCAGGAACTCGATGCGCCGACTTCCGGTGAACGGTGCCGCCAACAGCGCGAGACCCGGATGCACCGCGGCGTTGCCGTAAGCCTGTTCGCAGAAGTCCCGGGCCGCTTCGATGACCTCGCGGTGACGAATCAGTGACAGCAGCTTCAACGTGATCGCACGTCCGGATTGGTTGCGGCCCAATACATCTCCTTCGCGACGTTCCTGCAGATCCAGGTCGGCGAGCTCGAAACCGTCGAGCGTTGCGGCGACGGCGCTCAGCCGCCGGCCGGCACGCGAATGCGGCGCCACCGAGGTGACCAGCAGACAGATGCTGGCGTGCTCGCCGCGGCCGATGCGACCGCGCAGCTGATGCAGCTGGCTGATGCCGAAGCGGTCCGCGTCCATCACCAGCATCACGGTGGCGTTGGGCACGTCGACACCGACTTCGATGACGGTCGTGCACACCAACACGTCGACCTCGCGGGCCCGGAACGCCGTCATCACCGCGTCCTTGTCGTCACCACTCAGCCGCCCGTGCATGAGCCCCAGCCGCAAACCCGCGAGCTGGTCGCCGCCCAACCTCGCATAGAGCTCTTCGACGGTGGCCGAAGGCCTTTGGTCCTTCTCGCCCTGACTAGCGTTGTCGGTGTCGTCGATCCGCGGCGCCACCACGTAGGCCTGGCGGCCCGCCCGCACTTCTTCGATGATGCGATGCCACGCTCGATCCAGCCACCCGGGTTTGTCGTTGACGAAGATCGCGGTGGTGGTGATCGGCTGCCGGCCCCGGGGAAGCTCGCGCAGAGTTGACGTTTCGAGATCACCGAACACGGTCAGCGCCACGGTCCGCGGAATCGGTGTCGCCGTCATCACCAACAGATGCGGTGTGATGCCGGCGGGGGCCTTGGCCCTCAGCTGGTCGCGCTGTTCGACGCCGAACCGGTGTTGCTCGTCGACGACGACCATGCCGAGGTTGTGGAACTCGACCGCGTCCTGCAGCAGCGCATGGGTGCCGACGACGATGCCTACCTCGCCGCCGGCGATCTCGGCGCGCACCTGTTTCTTCTGGCCCGCCGACATCGATCCGGTCAACAGCGCCAACCGGGTCGCGTTGTCCTCGCCGCCGAGCTGGCCCGCCATCGCCAACGGCCCGAGCACGTCCCTGATCGACCGAAGGTGCTGGGCGGCAAGCACTTCAGTGGGTGCCAGCAGCGCGCACTGGTAGCCGGCATCGACCATCTGCAGCATCGCCAACACCGCCACGATGGTCTTGCCTGAACCCACTTCGCCTTGCAGCAGTCGGTTCATCGGCCGGTTCGCCGCGAGCTCGCCGGACAGGACCTCCAGGACTTCACGCTGCCCGTCGGTCAAATCGAACGGCAAGCGATGCAGCAGTGCGTGTTTGAGGCCTTGCGGCGCCGACGGCGCTGCCGGCCCGGACTGCGCGAGTTCGCCGTGACGCCGGCTCACCAACGCCCACTGCAGACCGACCGCTTCGTCGAAGGCCAACCGCTCTTTTGCCCGTTGCCGGTCGGCGTCGTTCTCAGCGAGGTGAATGGCGCGCAACGCCTCGTCCTCGCACACCAGATCATGTGCGGCGCGGAGCGTCTCGGGAAGTGGGTCCGGTATCGGGTCAAGCACCTCGAGTACCTGCCGCACACAATTGAAGATGTCCCAGCTCTGCAACTTCGCACTGGCCGGGTAGATCGGGTAGAACGTGCGCTCGAAGGCCTCCTGCAGCACCTCCCCACTCACCGCCTGAGAGGCATTGGCGATCATCTTCAGCGACCGGCTGCCGTGGTTGCGCCCGTCCGCGGAGTTCAGCACCAGAAAATCGGGATGGGTGAGTTGCATGGCGCCGCGGAAGTAACTCACCTCGCCCGACAGCATGACGCGGGTTCCTTGGGACAGCTGGTCGGTGATCCACTTCTTGGGATGGAAGAACGTGGCGGTGACCTTGCCCCGTCCGGAGCCCAGTGTGACACGAAACAGCTTGTCCCTGGGTCGGTTTCGGATCGACAGCAGTGCGGTGTCGGTGACCTCGTCGACGAGCGTGACGTGCTCACCCTCGGGCGGCGGCTCGGCGCCGGCGTCGCGGACTCCTGCGCCTTCGACGTAGCTGCGCGGGTAGTGGCGCAGCAAGTCGTCGATCGTCTGGATACCGAACATCTCGTCGAGCGGGCCCGCCGCCTTGGCGCCGACGATGAAATCCAGGCGGTCGCGCAGCGACGCCATGACTATTCGACCCCGATCAGCAACGCATCACCGCGATGCCCGGTGCGGTACATCGCGAGTTCGATACCGGGGTGGTAGTCGTGCAGGTGCTGCTGCAGCGCCGTCTCGACGGCGTCCGCGTCGATGCCGTCACCGATGAGCACGGTGGTCAGCTCACCGCCGGCGCCGAGCAGCAGATCGATCAGGCCGGTCGCGGCCGAGGCGACGTCGGGCGCCACGATCAGCACCTCGTCGCCGGCAATGCCCAGTCCGTTGCCCGGCTCGCAGGAGCCGGCCCACGTCAACGCCGTTTCGGTCGCGACGCGCACTGCTGCGTGCCGCACACCGCCTGCGGCGCGAGCCATTGTGTACCCGTCGTTGACGGCCTGCCGGCCGGGTTCGTGGACCGCGAGCGCGGCCAGGCCCTGCACCATCGAGCCGGTCGGCAGTGGCACCACGTCGATGCCCCATCCGATGGCCGCGGTGCAGCCGGCCACCAGTTCCTCGGCCGGCACGTAACCGTTGGGCAGCACCATCACTTGAGCAGCACCGGTGTCGACGACCGCACGCAACAGCTGTTGGGCGGTGATCACCGTCGCCGGGTCCTCGGCGAGCGGGTTGGACCGCAACACGCAGGCTCCCTCATCGGCGAACAGTTCGGCCGCGCCGTCGCCGTCGATGACGGCCAGCACCGCGCGCTCGCGGGTCCAGCTGCCCGGCGGCAGCCCGCCGGTGCCGCTGGTCAGCATGGAGATTTGAATGCGCCGCGGGTGACCGAACACCATGCCCGCCTCGATCGCCGCGCCGGCATCATCGGTGTGGACGTGGACCGAGTGGCCACCGACCACGCCGGAGGTCGCGATGGCCACCGATTCGCCGAGTTCGTCCAGCCGCTCGCGCAACTGGTCGGCGCCCTCGTCGTCGCACCCGCCCAACAGGTACATCACCTCGAACTGCGGCGCCGGCGGTTGCGCGGCGAGGTCCAGCGTGTGCCGACGCGGCGCCGGCTCGTAGACCTTGCGGCTGGGCGCCTGGCCGGTGATCGTCGATCGCAACGCGTCCAGCAGCACCAGCAGACCGCGACCACCGGCGTCGACCACGCCGGCGTCCCTGAGCACGTCGAGCTGCTCGGGGGTTTTCTCCAGCGCCACCACCGCGGCCTCACCGGCGGCGATGACCGCCTGCGACAGCCCCGCGGGTGCTGTCTCGTCGACCGCCTCACCGGCGGCCTTGAGCACCGAGACGATCGTTCCCTGGACCTCTCGGCCGCCCATCGACGCGACGACCAGATCGACCCCGCGATGCAGCGCCGCACCGAGCAGCGCGGCGTCGATGTCGTGCAAGTCATCGCCCGCCTCGGCGTACGCGTGGGCGGTCACGTCGGCAAAACCGCGCAGAATCTGCGACAGGATCACCCCGGAATTGCCCCGTGCGCCGTTCAGGGCGCCGGCGGACAAGGCGGCCGCCGTTTTGACGACGTCGTCGGATTTCGCCTCGGTGTTGGCCTCGGCCAGCGCAGAACGCATGGTGAACAGCATGTTGACGCCGGTGTCGGAATCGGCGACGGGAAAGACGTTGAGCCGATTGATCTCGTCGATGTGGGTGATCAGGTCGCCGACCGCGGTGTGCGCCCAGTCGCGCAGAGCGGACGCGTCCAGCGCGCGATCCAGCCCGGCCAGCCTTGACCCCGACTCGCTCGATCCCACCTGGAAGCACCTCCTCACGCCGCCACCGGTGGGCGACAGCCTATCCATTGACGACGACAACACAGGTCGGCCGGCACCTGGTGGTGATCGTTTTGGCAGTTCCGCCCCGCGGCAGCTATTCTTGCCAGGTTGCCGGGCCACCCGTTGGGTCGTGCGCTGCGACGACGCGGGCCGCCAAGGCCTGAACAGGAGCAGGGCAATCAGCCCATGGCCCCAGAGTCTGAGGAGTTTCACGTATGGCTGCCGTCTGCGATATCTGCGGGAAGGCCCCCGGCTTCGGCAAGTCGGTGTCGCACTCCCATCGCCGGACCAGCCGCCGGTGGGACCCGAACATTCAGAGCGTGCGGGTTGCCGACCGCCCCGGGGGCAACAAGCACCGCGTCAACGTCTGCACCTCGTGCATCAAGGCCGGCAAGGTCGTGCGCGGCTAAGGTTTGCACGCCCGGTCTGGTTACGGCAGCTTCCAGTCGACCGGTTCGGCACCCAGCTGGGCCAGCAACTCGTTGGCGCGGCTGAAGGGCCGCGATCCGAAGAATCCGCGGGACGCCGACAGCGGCGAGGGATGCGGCGATTCGATCGACAGACAATCGCTGCCGGCCAGCATCGGCTTGAGCGTCGAGGCGTCGCGGCCCCACAAGATGGCCACCATCGGCTCACGGCGACCCACCAGCGCGCGGATCGCGCATTCGGTCACCGCCTCCCAGCCCTTGCCGCGATGCGACGCGGCATTGCGCGGCTGAACGGTGAGCACCCGGTTGAGCATCATCACCCCGCGCTGCGCCCACGGCGTCAGGTCGCCGCAGGAGGGCGCGGAAAAACCCAGATCGCCGGCGTACTCGCGGAAGATGTTCTCCAGGCTTCGCGGCAACGGCCGCACGTCCGGGGCTACCGAAAAGCTCAGTCCGACGGCATGTCCGGGCGTGGGATAGGGGTCCTGCCCGACGATCAGTACCCTGACCTTGTCGAAAGGGAAAGTGAAGGCACGCAACACATTTTCTCCAGCCGGTAGGTAGCCGCGGCCGGCCGCGACTTCCTCACGGAGGAACTGACCCATCTTGGCGACCTGCTCCTCGACGGGCTGCAAAGCCGTCGCCCAACCGTCGTCGATGAGCTCACGCAGGGGTCTCGCGGTCACACCAGCCTTTCCACCAACACCACCACTCGCCGCCACCGCTACCTTACTGC
>NZ_JBYCLA010000478.1:0-3835 GCF_057473665.1 Mycobacterium sp. TH-M25 | reverse complement strand
ACCTCAACCTGCTCGACGTCAACGGCACGCTCGTCGAGCTGGGCATCCCCGAACATCCCATGCCGGTGCCGGCATTCGCGTTGGCGCTGATGCGACGCAGCCTGTCCGGGTCGAACATCGGCGGCATCGCCGAAACCCAGGAGATGCTGAATTTCTGCGCCGAACACGGTGTGACGCCCGAAATCGAGCTCATCGAACCGGATTACATCAACGAGGCCTACGAGCGAGTGTTAGCCAGCGACGTGCGCTACCGCTTCGTCATCGACATCTCACGTTTGTGAGGCTGTGACGTCGCCGCTGACCAGCGACCTTCAGAAGTCCCAGTCCTCGTCCTCGGTGACGACGGCCTTGCCGATCACATACGACGACCCAGAGCCGGAGAAGAAGTCGTGGTTCTCGTCGGCGTTGGGCGACAACGCCGACAGGATCGCCGGGTTCACGTCGGTCTCGTCCCGCGGAAACAGCGCCTCATAGCCGAGGTTCATCAACGCCTTGTTGGCGTTGTAACGCAAGAACTTCTTGACGTCTTCGGTCAACCCGACTCCGTCGTAAAGATCCTGGGTGTATTCCACCTCGTTGTCGTAGAGCTCAAAGAGCAGTTCGTAGGTGTACTCCTTGAGTTCTGCCCGCCTGGCGTCGTCGACCAGCGCCAAGCCACGCTGGAATTTGTAGCCAATGTAGTAACCGTGCACTGCCTCGTCGCGGATGATCAGCCGAATCATGTCAGCGGTATTGGTCAGCTTGGCCCGACTCGACCAGTACATCGGCAGATAGAACCCGGAGTAAAACAGGAAGCTTTCCAGCAGGGTGGAGGCCACCTTGCGCTTGAGCGGTTCGTCGCCTCGGTAGTACTGCATCACGATCTCGGCTTTGCGCTGCAGGTTGATGTTCTCTTCCGACCAGCGGAACGCTTCGTCGATCTCCGCTGTCGAGCACAGCGTGGAAAAGATCGAGCTGTAGCTCTTGGCGTGCACCGACTCCATGAACGCGATGTTGGTGAGGACGGCTTCCTCATGCGGCGTCAGCGCATCAGGAATCAGGCTGACCGCTCCGACCGTGCCTTGGATCGTGTCGAGCAGCGTCAGACCGGTGAACACCCGCATGGTCAGCTGCTTTTCGCTGGCGGTCAGCGTTCCCCACGACGGGAGGTCGTTGGACACTGGCACCTTCTCGGGCAGCCAGAAATTTCCGGTCAGCCGGTCCCAGACCTCAGCGTCCTTGTCGTCTTGCAGCCGGTTCCAATTGATCGCCGAAACGCGGTCAATCAGCTTCATCTTCTCGGTCACCAGAACCCCACTTCACGCGCCCTATTGGGCTGACAGTCTGCCTGCGGTACTTAGACCTCAAACACTACCCCTGGGGCCCGACATGCCACCGCAACACAAGAAGTAGTGTTTGCGTGTCGCCCAGCGCAGCCGCCTAATTCGCCACCGTAAGCGGCGCATGCTGCGCAGATGAGCCCATCCCCACTCCAAAGAATTGGTACTCCGTGGGCTTGACCGAGCGGGTCCCCCGCCAGTACTGCCAGGTGTAGCCGCCCCAGAGCACAGTGTTCTTGCCATGCTCGTCGAGATACCAGCTGCGGCAGCCGCCGCTGTTCCACACCGAGTGAGCCAGGTTGCGTTGCAGCTCGTCGTTGAAACGGTCCTGCGCGGCACGCGTCGGAGCCAGTGCCTGCGCGCCCAACCGGTCGCACGTCGAGATCGCGTCGACGACATAGCGGATTTGGGATTCGATCATGAACACCACGGAGTTGTGCCCCAGGCCGGTATTGGGTCCCAGCAGGAAGAACAAATTGGGCATATCAGCGACGGTGATCCCGCGGTGAGCGGCAATGCCCTCACGGTTCCAGCGATCTACTAGATCCTCGCCGTGGCGTCCTTTGATCTGGACGTAAGTGTAGGAGTCGGTGACATGAAAGCCGGTGCCGTAGACGATCACGTCCACTTCTCGGAAGACCTCACGGCCGGTGCCGTCGACAGTGACGATCCCGTCGCGCGTGATTCGGCTGATGGCCTCGGTGACCAATTCGGTCTTCGGGTTCGCAACGGCCCGGTAATAACTGGAAGAGTTCAGGATTCGCTTGCAACCGATGCGGTAGTGCGGAACCAGTTTGCGACGCAGCTCGCGGTCTTTCACCGAGTGGCGGATGTTCCATTTGGCGAGGGCTTCGATGATCTTGAGCGTGTTCGGCCGTTTCGTCATGCCATATGCCAACGCCTCATGCGCCCAGTAAATACCGGCGCGCAGCAAAGCCCGCAGCCCCGGGACATTCGTCAGAGCGCGCCGCAACCGCAACGGCAGTTCAACGTTAATGCGCGGCACCACCCAGGGCGGGGTGCGTTGGTAGAGCTGGAGTTCGGCAACCTGGCGGACGATCTCCGGCACAATCTGGATCGCGCTGGCGCCAGTCCCGATCATCGCCACCCGCTTTCCCGTCAAATCCACGCCGTGATCCCAGTGCGCGGAATGGAAAGCAGGGCCGCAGAATTCGTCACGGCCTTCGATGTCAGGGATCGACGGGATGTGCAGCGCGCCAGCACCCGAGATCAGGAACTGAGCGACGTATTCTCGCCCATCGGAGGTGAACACATGCCACCGGTACTCGTCCTCGTCCCAGTGGCCGCGATCGACCAGGGAGTTGAAAACGATGTAGCGGCGCAGCCCGTATTTCTCGGTGACTCCCTTGAGGTAATCCCAGATCTCGGGTTGGTAGGAAAACAGGTGCATCCAGTCCGGCTTGGGCTCAAATGAGAAGGAGTACAGGTGAGACGGGATGTCGCAGGCGCAGCCGGGGTAGCTGTTGTCCCGCCACGTGCCGCCGATGTCGTCGGCCTTCTCCAGGATCACGAAGTCGATGCCTTGCCGTTGCAGCGCGATCGCCATCCCCAGACCAGAGAACCCAGTCCCAATGATGAGAGCACGGGTGTGCACCGGCTGGTGGCCTTCGGGCCCCAGCTCAGCGTGGGCGTCCGGTTGCGTCCCGGCATTCGTCATGTTGGATCGGTCTTCCTATGGGGGCCAGTGCGCGACGTGCGATCTTTGGCCTAGGCACCTAGCTGTCGCAGAATACCCGGTACCCAGGGTATCGAATAGAACGAGTGTTATCGATCACCGTGGCGATGTCAACGCCGCCAATGCTCAGCTCGCGGAGCGGTTGAGTGGTACCGCGTCGTGGATCGGCCGGTCCGGATTCATCGAGATGCCAAGCGTCTCGGCGGTTCCAACGATGACGGCCATCATGATGGTCGTCAGATGCGCGACGAACTGCTCACGCGGCATCCGCCGCGGGCTATCGGGTTCGGGACCCAACCACCACTCGGTGGCCGACGCGGCCGATCCGAAGGCGGCGAACGCGGCAAGTTCGCTAGCCGCGCGGTTCAGCTCCATTTCCCGCAGCTCGTTGTTGAACATCTCGGCCATGGTCAGGGTGATCTCGCGACCTTCGTTGAGGGTCCGCACTGTCGCCTCGGACTGCGCCGAGAACCGGCCCTGGATGAAGACCCGCAACACGTTGGGATGCTTGTCGACGAGGCTGACATATTCGTCGACGCTGCGCCGGATGACTTCGCGAGCCGAGTCGGTGGCTAAGTCGATAGCCGGGAAGATCGCCGCCCACAGCATGTCGCGCAGACGGATGCCGATGGCCTCGAACAGATCGGACTTGTCGGTGAAATGCCGGTAGATCTTGGGCTTGGCGGTGCCGGCTTCTTCGGCGATTTCTCGCACACTGACCTCGGGCCCCAGCCGGTCGAGAGCACGGAAAGCGGCATCGACGATTTCGCCGCGCACCTTCTTACGGTGTTCGCGCCAGCGTTCGCTGCGCGCATCGACC
>NZ_JBYCLA010000477.1:0-2084 GCF_057473665.1 Mycobacterium sp. TH-M25 | reverse complement strand
CGCGCCAGCGCCGCACCCACCCGCGCCACCACCGCATCCAGGCTCACCACACCAACCTAAAAGCCCACACCACCACCCCTCACACCCCAAAACCGCTGACCAATAGCGGTGTGGCGTTGACAACCACGACCTATCGCCGCGCTCGGCACAGCGTGTCGCTGCTGCATGCGCACCTGGTGTTCGTAACCAAGTTTCGGCGCAAACTGTTCACCGATCCCATGCTCACCTTCGCCGAAACCACCATGCGCGCCGTCTGCGCCGAGTTGGATGTCGATCTGGCGGAGTTCAACGGCGAGGCCGACCACGTGCATCTGTTGGTTGCTTATCCGCCCACACTCGCGATTTCCGTTCTTGCCCAACGCCTCAAGGGACGCACCGCCTACGCGGTGCGTCGCGAATTCACCGGTGCCTGCGTCCGCGCCCGCATGCGCGGACACCTCTGATCCCCGTCCTACTTCGCCGTCTCCTGCGGAGACGCCCCGCCGTCGATCATCAAGCAATACATCGACGGACAAGCGCGACCTCTTTGAGCGCGACAAACGGGATGGGCTCACCCCGCCATAAATGGCGAGGCTTGCGCCCAAGAATTCGGTCAGAATCCGCGCAGTCTGGCCAGCAGCCCGCGGATCTGCGGGTCGGCGTCGATCTGGCAGGACTCCACAGCGTTAATGGTCGGCTCGGGTACCCCGGCTATCTGCGCGGCTTCTTGAGTGGACATTTGCGCGGCCGTGCGCGCCACGTACAGCTGCGGACCAACCTGGTCAGGGTCGGCGGCCGCGGCGGCCCTCATGAGTCGGTCATAGCATCGTCGGACTGAACGCAGATGCGTGAGCACCGTCTCTGACGGCGATGTTCGGGCCGCCGCCGAAACCGTGGCGTCGAGCTTGCGTAGCTCACGTAACGATTCCACGACCGCGGGCCAGTGGCCGGCAGTCGAAGGGTCAGGGATGCGGTCCACTTGGGTTAGCACGGCTTGCACTGCAATATCCAGTGCCGCAACCATCAAATCAGTGCGTAAAGGCATCGCAGATGCCGTAGCGGGGGCGGCGTCGCCGTAACGCCAGCGCGCGATCTGGCCGGCCGGCAACCCCAGGCGCTGCTCCAAAGCCGCCCGGGTGCGCTCCCGCGGCCAGCTGCGGCCTTTCTCGAAATGGACCAGCGGTGCCTGCGAGATCAGCTTCTCATCCATCAATTGCCGCTGCGTAACGCGCTTTTTCCGGCGCCAGAGCGCAAATTGTGCCCCGGCGAAAGCGATACCGGGATCGGTCTCTTCGCCCGACACCGGCCCAGTGTATCCACCGCTCGCCAGCGTGGTTAACCACGGCGCGCCAGCACCGCGACACCCCATAAACACTGCATCGCTTGCCATAGCCGTAACAAAAAACTATGGTTACAAACCATCGCAACAGATGCAGCGGCGAACATTCTAGATCTGGAGGGCGACACCTATGACCGCACTCGGCATGCCACCGATCCCCTGCCACGCGGCCCCAGACCGCTGGTTCGATGACCACACCCGACAAGACACCCTCCGAGCGTGCCGAGGATGCTGGAATCGCTGGTCGTGCGCTGCCGAGGCAGTCAGGGACGCCGACACGATCTGGCGGCTGCAAGGCGTCGTCGCCGGGGTTGCAATCCCGCCCCAAAATTCACACGGAACCTCGAAAAGCCGCCGGCACGCCCTTCAGCGACTTCAGGGCCTGGCCGAACTCGGCCGCACCATGCCACCACCGATCCCGACGACACCGGACGTCACCACAGCACCAGGCCCCGTTCTTCGTCTGGTCCCCGCGCCGCCGCCCGGCCCGCCCTCCGCTGCTCTCATCGACCGGCAAGCCAGCTGACCAGATCACCGACGATGCGAGGCGACGGTAAGGAACCGCAATGAACCCGACCCGAATATGCGCTGTCGCCGGCTGTGTGACCGCGGCGCCCCGCGATCAGCCCATCTGTGAAAATCACTGGCCGCTCGTACCGGCATCTCTGCGGTCCTCGATCACTGAGTCCCTACGGTCGGGCCCCACGGCAGACTCCCAGCATCGGGCATTGCTGGCGGCCGCCGTCGCCGAGATCTCCCACAAGGA
>NZ_JBYCLA010000476.1:0-4211 GCF_057473665.1 Mycobacterium sp. TH-M25 | reverse complement strand
GGATTTGTCCATCGCGGGCCAGGTGCTCAACATGATGGACGACCCGCGGCATTCCCAGATTCGGCGACTGATCAGCTCCGGGCTGACGCCGAGGATGATCGGCCTGGTCGAAGAGGACCTGCGAGCCCGGACCCGCCGCCTGCTGGACGCGGTGGTGCCCGGCGAGCCGTTCGACTTCCTGGTCGACATCGCCGCCGAGCTGCCGATGCAGATGATCTGCATCCTGCTGGGAGTGCCTGAGTCGGAACGGCATTGGCTGTTCGAGGCGATCGAGCCGCAGTTCGACTTCGGCGGGTCGCGCAAGGCTGCGTTGTCGCAGTTGACGGCCGAGGAGGCCGGCTCGCGGATGTACGCCTACGGGCAGGAGTTGATCGCGTCGAAGCGGGCGCAGCCGACCGACGACATGCTCTCGGTGGTCGCCAACGCGGACGACGGCGGCGGGCCGGCCATGTCCGACCTCGAGCTGTATCTGTTCTTCAGCCTGTTGTTCAGTGCCGGCGCCGAGACCACCCGAAACGCGGTCGCGGGTGGGCTGTTGGTCCTGGCCCAGCATCCGGATCAATTACGTTCTCTGCGTGACGATGTGAAGGGGTTGCCGGTTGCGGTCGAGGAGATGGTCCGGTGGACGTCGCCGTCGCCGTCCAAGCGGCGCACCGCCACCTGCGACGTGGCGCTCGGCGACGTGTCGATCGCGGCCGGGCAGAAGGTCCAGATCTGGGAAGGTTCGGCCAATCGCGACGAGAGCGTGTTCGACGATGCCAACGTGTTCGATATCAGGCAAAAACCCAACCCCCACCTGGGTTTCGGACAAGGTGTGCACTACTGCCTGGGCGCCAACCTGGCTCGGCTGGAACTGCGGGTGCTGTTCGAAGAACTGCTGACCCGCTTCGGCGATGTCCGGGTGGTCCGCGACGTCGAGTGGACCCGCAGCAACCGGCACACCGGCATCCGGCACTTGGTCGTGGAACTGCGCTAACGCGTTCTGACGGCCGCTCCCGCCGAACGCAATTCGATGGCGGCCAGCCCGTGGATGGCGTGCGGGTCGCCCGCACGCCACGCCCCGACCGGGTCGGGGGTGACCGCGGTGAGCCGGGCCAGCGGCCGGTTGGCCAACGCGCGCAACGCCAGCAACTGAGCGCCGGCGGGTGTGGTGGCCAGGGCACCCACGGTCAACTTGCGTCGGACGAATCGGATGCGCAACACCAGCCACGGCACCGCCACCCCGAGCGTCGGCGGCGCTGCGACGGCCAGCGCCAGCACGACGGCCAGCCAACTCGCCGTGGTGTCCAGGTTGTGGCCGGCGCCGGCGATGTCGAGCGCGGCCTTGCCTGCCGCGGTCAGCGGGTCGCTGACGGCCTTGCCGACCAAGGGAACGTGGTCGGCGCTATGGCCGGCCGACGTCAGGCTGTCGGCGACGCCGTCGGCGCCGCTCTGGACCTGACGGCCCACGTCGGCGATCGTCGAGACCGCGCTGTGCACGGCCAGGCCGACGAGCGCCCACACGAACGACCAGATCACGACGACGGTGTCGCTGAACAATTGAGCCAGCAGCCGGCCCGGTGTGTTGGCGTAGGGGACAAACCGCGGGTTCATACTGGCGATCCCAGCACAGGGTCGGTCTGGCGGTCGGCAATACGGCGACAGTTACGCTGTCCCGATGGTCCGTCCCGCTCTATCCGACTACCAGCATCTGGCCAGTGGCAAGGTCCGCGAGCTGTACCGCATCGACGACGGTCACCTGTTGTTCGTGGCGACGGACCGGATCTCGGCGTTCGACTATGTGCTCGACAGCATGATCCCCGACAAGGGGCGCATCCTGACAGCGATGAGCGTGTTCTTCTTCGGGCTCGTCGACGCCCCCAACCACTTGGCCGGTCCGCCGGACGACCCGCGCATTCCCGACGAAGTCTTGGGCCGGGCGCTGGTGGTACGACGGCTCGAGATGATGCCCGTGGAGTGTGTGGCCCGCGGATACCTGACCGGCTCCGGTCTCGTGGACTACCAGCGGAGCGGCACGGTCTGCGGCATCATGCTGCCGCCCGGCCTCGTCGAGGCCAGCCGATTCTCCGCGCCGCTGTTTACCCCGGCCACGAAAGCCGAACTGGGAGAACATGATGAGAACATTTCGTTCCCTCGGGTGATCGAAATGGTGGGCGGCGTGCGCGCCAACCAACTGCGCGACCGAACGTTGCAGACCTACGTGCAGGCCGCCGACCACGCGCTGACCAAGGGGATCATCATCGCAGACACCAAATTCGAGTTCGGCGTGGACGGCAACGGCGACCTGATCCTGGCCGACGAGGTCTTCACCCCGGACTCGTCGCGGTACTGGCCGGCCTCTGAATACCGGGTCGGTGAAGTCCAGAACAGCTTCGACAAGCAGTTCGTCCGCAATTGGCTGCTCAGTTCGGATTCGGGCTGGGACCGTGGCGGGTCGCAGCCGCCACCGCCGCTACCGGACGGCATTATCGACGCCACCCGGGCCCGTTACATCGAAGCCTACGAACGCATTTCGGGCCTGAGATTCGAAGACTGGATCGGCCGGGCCGCATGAGCGTCAACCCCCCGATCGCGAAGCGCGTCAACTCGCGCCGAGAATTCCACGGCGACGTTTTCATCGATCCCTACGAGTGGCTGCGGGACAAGTCCAGCGCTGAGGTGATCAGCTACCTAGAGGCAGAAAACGACTACGCCGACGACGCGACCGCCCCGCTGGAGCCGCTGCGGCAGAAGATCTTCGACGAGATCAAAGCCCGCACCAAAGAGACCGACTTGTCAGTACCGGTTCGGCGCGGCGACTGGTGGTATTACGCCCGCAGCTTCGAGGGCAAGCAGTACGGGGTTCAATGCCGTTGTGCGGTGGCCGATCCGAGCGACTGGAATCCTCCGGTGCTCGACGAGCACACCGATATTCCCGGTGAGCAGGTGCTGCTGGATGAGAACGTAGAGGCCCAGGGGCACGATTTCTTCGCACTGGGAGCGGCCAGCGTCAGCCCGGACGGAAACCTGCTGGCCTACTCCGTCGACGTGGTCGGCGACGAGCGGTATACGCTGCGGTTCAGGGATCTCCGCACCGGCGAGCAGTATGCCGACGAGATCGTCGGTATCGGCGCCGGAGCGACCTGGGGTATCGATAACCGCACGGTCTACTACGTCACCGTCGATGCGGCGTGGCGCCCCGACACGGTCTGGCGGCACCGGCTGGCGTCCGGCTTGCCGGCCGAGAAGGTCTACCACGAGGCCGACGAGAAATATTGGGTCGCGGTAGGTCGGACACGTAGTGACAAGTACGTGCTGATCGCGGCGGGATCGGCGATCACCTCGGAGGTCCGCTACGCCGACGCCGCCGACCCGGAAGCCGAATTCGTCATTGTGCTGCCGCGCCGCGACGGCATCGAGTACTCGGTGGAGCATGCGATCGTTGGCGGTGAGGATCGATTCCTGATCTTGCACAACGACAACGCGGTGAACTTCACGTTGGCCGACGCGCCGGTGAACGACCCTGCCGCCCAGCGGACCCTGATCGAGCACCGCGACGACGTGCGGCTCGATGGTGTCGATGCGTTCGGTGGCAACCTGGTGGTCAGCTATCGCCGTGCGGCGCTGCCGCGAATCCAGTTGTGGCCCATCACCAAAGATGGCTACGGGCAGCCCGAGGAGATCGCCTTCGACTCCGAGTTGATGTCGGCTGGTCTGGGCGCCAACCCCAATTGGAATTCCCCCAAGCTGCGGGTCGGCGCGGGATCATTCGTGACTCCGGTTCGGATCTACGACCTCGACCTCCGCACCGGTGAGCGCACGCTGCTGCGTGAGCAACCGGTGCTTGGTGACTACCGGCGCGAGGACTACGTCGAGCGTCGCGAGTGGGCTCTGGCCGCCGACGGCACTAAGGTCCCGATCTCGATCGTGCACCGGGCAGGTATCGAATTCCCTGCTCCGGCAATGGTATACGGATACGGTGCCTACGAGATCTGCGAGGACCCCAGGTTCTCCATCGCCCGGCTGTCGCTGCTCGACCGCGGGATGGTCTTCGCCGTCGCGCACGTGCGTGGTGGCGGCGAGATGGGTCGGCTGTGGTATGAGCACGGCAAGCTGCTCGAGAAGAAGAACACCTTCACCGATTTCATTGCCGTCGGACAACACCTGGTCGACACCGGGCAGACCCGTCCGCAACAGTTGGTCGCGCTGGGCGGCAGCGCCGGGGGCCTGTT
>NZ_JBYCLA010000475.1:0-5820 GCF_057473665.1 Mycobacterium sp. TH-M25 | reverse complement strand
GCGAGGAATCCGCGCGGCAACCCGATATTGCCTCTACGGCATGGCGTTGGGTTCTCGATCCAATCGACGGAACCTCCAACTTCGTCCGCGGGCTCTCGCTCTGCACCGTGCCTTTGGCATTGCTGTGCCGCGGAAGCACCGTTGAGGAATTCCCGGGCCTTGCCGCGAGACCCGTAGCCTGAAGCCTCGCTCAGAGCGAGTGCCCGTCCGCATAGGCAGTAGCCCAATCTCGCACGGCGCGGGCGTAGACGTCCGAGTCGTTGTAGGCCCACAGCGCCGTGATCCATCCGCGTGGGGTGGCGAGATCCTTCCCTCGCCAGCACAAATACCCGGCAGCGGACAGCGCGGCGTCGTCGATGTTGTCCACATCGACCTTGCCGTCGTTGTTGGCGTCGACGCCGTACTCCCGCCACGTCTCGGGGATGAACTGCATCGGCCCCATTGCCCGCACGGTGTCCGGCTGACCGTCCATCCCGCCCGGCTCGCCGGCGATCCCCGCCACGCTGTCGATGATCCGCATCGTGCCGTTGGTCCCGTCGAGCACCACACCCCTGATCGGTGGACGCACATCGCCGTTGGGAAACAGCGTCGCGTGGTGGTAGGTGCCGTGGTGGCTCTCCACCTGCCCAATGCCGGCCAGCGTTGTCCAGGCGATATGGCAGTTCGGGTTCTCCACCTCGGCGACCCGCGCGGCGTAGCCGTACGCCTCCAGAGCGGTCACCGGGATGTGCAATGCCGGGGCGAGCCCGGCGGCCCACGCGTGCAACTGGTCGGCGGGTCGGCCCTTGACGTAGGTGTCGACCGGAGGCACTGCGGCGCCTGGAGGCGGCGGCACACCTTTGGGAATGTGAGGACCCAGCTGCCATGAGCAGCTAGATGCCAACAGCAGCGCCGTTGCGCCTACGACGGCCAACGCGCGCAGCCAACGAACTGGCGACACACAACACCCCTAAGACACGATTTCCGTGACCATCGTCCCATGAGATTCGAGCGCGACGGCCCACGGCCGTATGGCCCAGACTGCGGCCAGCCGCAGTGTGGTGCTCGAGCATGCGGCCAGCCGCGCACTCGCGCGATAGTCAGTCGGCACCGGCACCGTCGGCAGCGTGCATGGTTTCGACTTCGAGGCCGGCCGTTGTGCTATCCACCGGCCAGCAGCTCCGCCATTCTTCTTCAACGATGGAGCCGAGCGGGGCGACCGCCAGTTCGGCGGGGACGTCGGGCGCGCGACGCTCGGCGGCGATCGCCTTTTCCACGGCGCGCACGGTGTCCATGAACTCCAGCACTGAGGTGCGCAAGGCGTCTTCGGCGTCGACATCGGCGGTCACGGTGACCGTGGTGACGTTTGCCGGCACCAGGTCCGAAGGGAAGCCGGCCTTGGTGACCATTTGCAGCACCTTGTGCGCCAGTGCCAAAGCCGGCTGGCCAGTGGGCACGTTAGCCAGAACCGAATTGCGGGGCTTTTCCTGGGCTTTGCGCTCCTCCCATTGTGCCAGCTGCTCTTCCAGCGAAATCGACTCTCCGGCAAGCACTCCCGGAGCCCTGTTGCCCAGCTTGCGCAGCAACGCGTCGGCGACGTCGTCGATGGTGAACGGGTGCACCGGTGCGTCCTCGGCGATACGCGCATGAAACAGCACCTGGAGCAGCACGTCGCCGAGCTCGTCGCGCACCGAATCGGCGTCGCCGCTGCGCACCGCGTCGAACAGCTCGTAGGTTTCCTCCAACAGGAAGCGGCGCAGCGAGTCGTGGGTCTGCTTGCTCTCCCAGGGCCCGGCGGTCCGCAGTTTGTCCATCACCGCGACTGCGTCCACCAGCCGCTCGCCCGGCTGCGGGCTGGGCGCAGAGATCAATCGCTCGCCGGCGGCCAACCGCGCCGTCACCGAAGGATGCTCGGGATCGGAGGACAGCAGCACCGCAGCGTCTTCCCCGGTATGGGAAGGGCGCGCCGCCGGCAACGACCACGGCACCGCGATCGGCATCTCCTCGGTGTACTGGACTTCGCCGGAGAGCAGTTCGATGGCTTCCACCGGAACCAGCGACGGCCGTCGCGGGTCAACCAAGATGACAGTCATCGTCGCCCCTCCTCACTACCGGCGAAGGTCATTGTGCGCGCCGCTCGGCCCCCGGCGTCGATTCTCCCGGTTTGCCGACCAGCGCCGCTACCAATTGGCCTACGAACTGCACTAAATCCGAGTCGCGGATGCGGGGCGCACCCACGCCACCGGCGCGGGGAATCGGAACCTGCACAGTCGATGTGGTCGCGCGGTAGCCCGCACTCGGATAGCGACGGGCCAACCGAACCTGCGCAGAGTCCGGCAAGGTCAGCGGCGACAGCCGCAGCGTGGCCGCTGACGCCGTGGACACTTCGGTGATCCCGGCCGAACGACAGATCAGCCGTAGCCGCGCCACGGCCACCAGCAACTCGGCGGTCTCGGGCAACGCGCCGTAGCGGTCGATCAGCTCGTCAACCACCGAGTCCACCGCAACATTGTCGGCCGCGGCGGCCAGCCGCCGGTATCCCTCGAGCCGTAGCCGGTCGCTGGGGATGTAGTCCGGCGGCAGATGCGCATCCACCGGCAGATCGATCCGGACGTCTTTGGGCTCCTCGGGGCTGAGCACGGTCTGCCCGTCGGCCGCGGCGCGATACGCTTCTACGGCCTCGCCGACCAGCCGGACATAGAGGTCAAAGCCCACCCCGGCGACGTGCCCGGACTGCTCGGCGCCCAGCACGTTGCCGGCACCACGAATTTCCAGGTCCTTCATCGCCACCGCCATGCCGGCGCCCAGGTCGTTGTTCTGGGCGATCGTCGCCAGGCGGTCGTAGGCGGTCTCGGTCAGCGGCGTGTGCTGCGGATACAGAAAGTAGGCATAGCCGCGCTCCCGGCTGCGGCCGACCCGTCCGCGCAGCTGGTGCAGCTGGGAAAGCCCGAACGTGTCGGCCCGCTCGACGATCAGCGTGTTGGCGTTAGAGATGTCCAACCCGGTCTCGACGATCGTGGTGCACACCAGGATGTCGAACTCGCGGTTCCAGAATCCCTCCACGGTGGTTTCGAGCAGGTCCTCGCTCATCTGCCCGTGCGCGACGGCGACCTTGGCTTCGGGCACCAGCTCGCGCACCCGCGCCGCCGCGCCGTCGATGGAGCTGACCCGGTTGTGCACGTAGAAGACCTGCCCGTCGCGCAGCAGCTCCCGGCGCAGCGCCGCGGCGATCTGCTTGTCGTCCTGCGCGCCGACGTAGGTCAGCACCGGGTAGCGCTCCTCGGGCGGCGTCAGGATCGTCGACATCTCGCGGATGCCGGCCAGGCTCATCTCCAACGTGCGCGGGATCGGGGTGGCGCTCATCGTCAGGACGTCGACATGGGTGCGCAGCGACTTGATGTGCTCCTTGTGCTCGACGCCGAAGCGCTGCTCCTCGTCGACCACCACCAGGCCGAGGTCCTTCCAGCGCACCCCGGTCTGCAGCAGCCGATGGGTGCCGATCACGATGTCGATGTTGCCCTCGGCCATCCCGTCCAGCACCGCGCGTGATTCGGCACCCTCGGTGAATCGCGACAGGCTCTTGATCCGGACCGGGAACCCGGCCATCCGTGCGGTGAACGTCTGGAAATGCTGGTCGGCCAGCAGCGTGGTGGGCACCAGCACCGCGACCTGCTTGCCGTCCTGGACCGCTTTGAACGCCGCCCGGACCGCGATCTCGGTTTTGCCGTAGCCGACGTCACCACAGATCACCCGGTCCATCGGCACCGGTTTCTCCATGTCGGACTTGACCTCGGTGATCGCGGTGAGCTGGTCGACGGTCTCGGTGAAGCCGAATGCGTCTTCCATCTCGGCCTGCCACGGCGTGTCCGGGCCGAACGCGTGCCCCGCGCTGGCCTGCCGCTTGGCGTACAACGCCACCAGTTCGCCGGCGATCTCCCGAACCGCCTTGCGGGCCTTGGTTTTGGTGTTGGTCCAGTCGCTGCCGCCGAGCCGGCTGAGAGACGGCGCCTGCCCGCCGACGTAGCGGGACAGCTGATCCAGCGAATCCATCGGCACGTAGAGCTTGTCGGTCACGTGCTGGCCGCGCTTGCTCGAGGCGTACTCCAGGACCAGGTACTCGCGCCGTGCACCCCCGACGGTGCGTTCGGTCATCTCCACGAACCGGCCGATGCCGTGCTGATCGTGCACCACCAGGTCGCCCGCGGTCAGGGCCAGCGGGTCGACGGTGTTGCGGCGTTTGGCGGCCAGCCGTTTGCCGTCGGTGGCGGTCATCCGGTTGCCGGTCAGGTCGGTTTCGGTGACGATCACCAGGCCTGCGCCGGGGAAGATCACACCGTCGTGCAGCGGGCCTTTGAGGACGCCGACGACGCCTGGCTGGGGTTCGGCCCCGGGCTCCAACATCGTTGCCGGCGTGTCGGATTCGGCCAGTTGCTCGACGACCCGGTGCGCGGTTCCGGCGCCGGGCGCGACGACGGCAGCCACCCCGCCGGTCGACACGTGCGCGCGGAGCATCGCGAACATCTCGTCGATGTCACGCTGGTGGCCGCGTGCCGATGGCGACGCGCGAATGTCGAGCTCGATCGCCGACTCGTCAGAAAGCTGGGACAGCGTCCACCACGGATGCCCGGTTTGGCGCGCCGCGTCGCGCACCTCTGCGAGTCCGCGGAAGCCGGATCCGCCGAGTTGCTCGACGTCGATCGGCGAATCGCCGCCCACTGCCGCCACCGACCAGGACGCGTCGAGGAATTCGCGGCCGGTCTTGATCAGGTCGGCCGCGCGGGTGCGGACCTTTTCCGGGTCACAGACCAGCACCGGCGTGCCGTCGGGCAGTTGATCGGTCAGCAGAGCCAGCGCCCCACTGTCCGCGGGACATAGCACCGAGAGCAGTGCCTCCATCCCGTCGACCGGGATGCCCTCGGCAAGCTTGGCCAGCATGTCACCGACGCCGCCGGTGACGCCGTGCTCGGGCGGCGGCTGCTGTCCGGCCAACTCGGCCGCCCGGGCCCGCACGTCGTCGGTCAGCAGCAGCTCGCGGCAGGCAACCGCGACCAGGTTGTCGACGCTGATCTCGGGGATGGACCGCTGATCGGCCACCGCGAACATCCGCATCTCGCTGACCTCGTCGCCCCAGAACTCCACCCGTACCGGATGCTCGGCGGTCGGCGCGAAAATGTCGAGAATGCCACCGCGGACCGCGAATTCGCCGCGTTTCCCGACCATGTCCACCCGGGTGTAGGCCAGCTCGACCAGCCGGGTGATGACGTCTTCGAAGGCCAGCTCGTCACCGAGGGCAAGCGTCAGGGGCTCGGCGAGGCCGAGCCGGGACGCCATCGGCTGCAGTAACGAACGGACAGCGGTGACCACCACCCGCAGCGGCGGACCGAGCCGGGTGTCCTGCGGGTGAGCCAGCCGGCGCAGCAACATCATCCGGGCGCCCACGGTGTCGACGCCGGGTGAGAGCCGCTCGTGCGGCAGCGTCTCCCAGGATGGGAACATCGCGACGGCGTCACCGAGAACGCCGCGCAACTCAGCTGTGAGGTCGTCGGCCTCCCGACCGGTCGCGGTGACGACCAGCAGCGGCCCCTGCCGGGCGAGCGCGCCGGCGACGAACACACGCGAGCTGGCCGGTCCGACCAACGCCAATTCCGTGGGCCGGTCGGCCGCCAGGTCGATGAGTCGCTGCAGCGCCGGCGTGCGCAGCGCTAACTCCACCAGCCCCGAAATCGGGGTGATGACAGACTCCGGCCCCGATGCGGTCATGATGCGGCCATTGTATGGGTTACCACCTCGTCAATATTGATCCAGCGCCGTCAACGACTCGTCACGGCACGGCATTTGGAG
>NZ_JBYCLA010000474.1:0-4681 GCF_057473665.1 Mycobacterium sp. TH-M25 | reverse complement strand
GGTCAGCCCGAACGCAATCAAGACCTGGCGTGAGGGCGAGGTCCTCTCCGGCGCTAAGTCTGATGCCGCCGACGCCGAAGTCATCGCCGAATATCTGCGGCTGCGTCAACACCGGCTGCACGTCGCCGCTCCCTATAGCGATGCCACCATCGCCGCCCGCACCGTGGTACGCACCCGCACCGACCTCGTCGAGCAACGAGTGGCGGCCACTAACCAGCTCTCGGCGCTCCTCGAAGCCTACTGGCCCGGGGCTAAGGCCATCTTCGCCGACGTGGAATCCCCAATCAGCCTGGCCTTTTTGACCCGTTACCCCACTCCGGCTTCCGCTATGCACCTGGGTGAGAAACGGCTGGCCGCCTTCCTGACTAAACAGGGCTACTCCGGGCGCCGCCACCCAGAAGTACTGCTGGCCCGGCTGCGCCAAGCCCCCACCGGTTCCACTGGCACCGCCGTCACCGCGGCACTGGCCGACACCGTCGCCGCCCTGGTCGGCGTGCTGAGCGCACTCAACACCGCCATCAAGAACCTGGATCGCTCGGTGGCCGCCCGACTCGAAGAGCACCCGGACGGCAAGATCTTCACGTCGCTGCCAAGGTCGGGTCAAATCAACGCCGCCCAGATGCTCGCCGAGTGGGGCGACTGCCGCCAAGCCTACGACGGCCCCGACTCGATCGCAGCCCTGGCAGGATGCACACCAGTCACCAAAGCCTCCGGCAAACACAAGGCCGTGCACTTCCGCTGGTCCTGCAACAAACGATTCCGCCAAGCCATCACCACCTTCGCCGACAACAGCCGCCACGAAAGCCAATGGGCCGCACACATCTACAACCAGGCACGAACCGCGAACAAAGACCACCCCCACGCCATACGCATCCTCGCACGAGCCTGGATCCGCATCATCTGGCGCTGCTGGCAAGACGGCATCCCCTACGACCCCGCCCAACACGGCGCCGCAACCAAACTCAGCCCAACCCCAACTGCCGCCTGAGGTTGACACAGGGAGTGTCATGCGTTCTCCTCATGTTCGGACAACTGGAACCAATAGAATCCGTGTCCCGGCAGCGTCAGCAGATACGGCAGGTGGCCGATGCGCGGAAACTCCACCTGCCCGGTCAGCTCGACCGGCGTGTAGCCGTTCCAATACTGCAGGTTCAGTTCGATGGGCTGTGGGAACCGCGATAAGTTGTTGACGCATAGCACCGTGTCGCCATGACCAGCTGTTTGGCGTATGAAAGCCAATACTGACGGGTTCGAGCCACCTAACTCCTGGACAGTCCCAATGGCAAAGGCGTCGTGCCGTCGGCGAACCGCCAGCATGGTGCGAGTGAAGTTGAGCAGCGACGTGGAGGTGTCGCGTTGCGCCTCTACGTTGACAGCCTGGTAGCCGTAGACCGGATCCTGGCTGGGCGGCAGATACAGCCGGCCCGGGTTAGCCGAAGAGAAACCGGCATTGCGGTCCGGTGTCCACTGCATCGGGATACGCACCCCGTCGCGATCTCCCAACCAGATCACGTCGCCCATACCGATCTCATCGCCGTAGTACAGGACCGGGGAGCCGGGCAACGACAGCAGTAACGCGGTGAACAGCTCGATTTGGTTACGGTCGTTGTCCAGCAGTGGCGCCAGCCGGCGCCGGATTCCGACATTCGCCTTCATCCGTGGATCCTTGGCGTACTCGGCATACATATAGTCGCGTTCTTCATCGGTGACCATTTCCAGCGTCAACTCGTCGTGGTTGCGCAGGAAAATCCCCCACTGAGCCATCTCCGGGATCGGCGGTGTCTGGGCAATGATCTCCGAGATCGGGAACCGCGACTCCCGGCGCACCGCCATGAAGATGCGCGGCATCAGCGGGAAGTGAAACGCCATGTGGCATTCGTCGCCCCCGGTGCTGGCGTCGCCGAAGTACGCGACCACGTCTCCTGGCCACTGATTGGCTTCGGCTAGCAACACCCGTCCCGGAAATTCGTCGTCGATCACTTTGCGGACGCGCTTGAGGAAAGCGTGCGTCTCAGGCAAGTTCTCGCAATTGGTGCCCTCACGCTCGAAGAGGTAGGGCACCGCGTCTAGCCGAAACCCGTCGATACCCAGGCCAAGCCAAAAGCGGAGAACGTCGATCATCGCCTCTTGCACGCCCACGTTGTCGTAGTTCAGATCCGGCTGGTGGGAGAAGAACCGATGCCAATAGAACTGGCGGCGGACCGGGTCGAACGTCCAGTTCGACTCTTCGCTGTCGACGAAGATGACTCGGGCTTCAGTGTATTTCTCGCTGGTGTCGCTCCACACGTAGTAGTCGCCGTATGGCCCGTCAGGATCGCGGCGAGACTCCTGAAACCATGGATGCGATTCAGAGGTGTGGTTCATCACCAGATCGGTGATGACCCGGATACCCCGCCGGTGCGCGGCGTCCACCAACGCGACGAAATCGTCGACGGTCCCGAACTCGGGCAGCACCTTGTAGAAGTCTCGGATGTCATAGCCGCCATCACGCAGCGGCGAGTCGTAGAACGGCGGCAGCCAGATGCAGTCGATGCCGAGCCATTGCAGGTAATCCAGGCGGTCTATGAGTCCCCGCAGATCTCCACAACCGTCGGCACTAGCGTCGTAGAACGCCCGGACCAACACCTCGTAGAAGACAGCGTGCTTGAACCAGGTCGGGTCGGCGGGCAGTACGGCGGCGTTACCGAAGTCCTCGACACTCGGATGCTCGACCACACCCCCTTCGACGTGACTGCCCCCCGCGGGATCGTGCTCACCAGCCTCAACGGGATGGACTGCGTCGTTCATCAAACCCACGATGCCACGGGTACCCGAGGCGGTACACCGGGAATCAGGCCTGAGATCAGATACCACTCCACACGAATTGGCTGGCCGGCGGCCAACATCCGACCGGATATCAGGCTGGAGGTCCTTCCGCCAACGTCACATTCGCGGTGCGGTCACCGCCTCCCGCAGCGCGATAGTTCACCGCGACGGTGTCGCCGGGGTGATGCGGCACGAGGACATCCGACATCGCGGTGGCCCCGTTGACGGGGACGCCGTCGACCGAGGTGATGACGTCACCCACGGAGATCCCGGCCGCTCCGGCGGGACCGGTTTCGACCACACGCGCAACCCGTGCCCCGTCGCCGTTGTTGTCGACAACGCCCAAGCCGAGGAAGGCCGTCGGGCCGATGTGCACGGTATTCGACCCGGCCCCGGACCGGATGGCGCCGACGACCGCCATCGCCCGACCGATCGGAATGGCGAAGCCCTGCCCGCCCGACATCTTGTAGTTGTCGGTAGCAGCAGTGTTCATGCCGACCACCTGACCGCCGCTGTTGACGACGGGCCCACCCGAGTCGCCGGGCTTGATCGGGGCGTCGACCTGGATCAGCCCGGACAACGTCTCTTGGGCGCCGGTCAGAGCCTCAGACGCTTGGACGGTCTGGTTAAGTGCGACGACACGACCCGGCAGCACGCTGGGTGCTCCACCCTGGCCACCCGTGTTGCCCAGCGCCACGATCGGTTCGCCGATCACCACATCGCCACCGATAACGGCGGTGGGCAGGTTGCTCGCGCCACGAAGCTGCAGCACCGCCACGTCCTCGGTGCGGTCGTAGCCGACCACGTTGACGCCGTAGGTTTTGCCGTTCCCGACATCGAACGCCTTGATATCGGTAGCACCCGCGATCACGTGATTATTGGTCAGCACGGCACCGTTGGGGTCGATAACGATTCCCGTTCCGGCTCCCACCGCGCTGTTGTACCCGAATTTGGTGCTGATGTTGACCACCTGCGGCGCAACCATCGCGCCGGGATCGAGCGGCAGGGGTGGCCGGTCGCTGAACCGGTCGAGCGCCAGAGTGGACGGCCCAGACGACGGTGTGGCGGACGCCGGCGCCGCGGCCAGGCCCAGGCCCAGCGCCAGCGCGGCCAGCACGCTGACCAACCTTGACCACCAGAGTGAACGGTGGGACCGTTTGCTCATCCCGTAACCTCCTGCATCCAGCTAAGAACCAGAATTGTCCCAGCCTTTGGGTCTGGGCGGCACGACTTTGTGTACATCAAGCTAATGCAGATTGCTATCAGCGACACATTTGGGATATTGCTCCGGGCCGCCGAGGGGACGCTTCCGGACCGCCAAGGTCGCTGTCAGACGACTAGCGCGGCCCTAAGCTGACACGGTGCGGGAATTCGACCCGAAGGTCCGGCTCACACAGTCCCCGGTAGCACGACTGGCCACCGTCACACCCGAGGGCATGCCGCATCTGGTGCCAGTCGTCTTCGCAGTCAGCCAGGACGTCATATATACCGCCGTCGATGCGAAGCCGAAGACAACACAACGGCTGCGGCGCCTGACCAACATCGAGAACAATCCACAAGTCAGCCTGCTCGTCGACCACTACACCGACGATTGGACGCAGTTGTGGTGGGTCCGCGTCGACGGTGTCGCCACGATCCACCCAGACGGCACGGTGATGCATACCGCATACCGGCTGCTTCGCGCCAAATACGCTCAGTACCAATCGATTCCGTTGAACGGGCCGGTAATTGCGGTTGTCGCGCGCCGCTGGTCCAGCTGGCACGCCTAAGCAGACCCGGTTCGACACGGGCGGCCGGTGTCATGACCCAACCCATTTGCACCCGGCTGTCGGCCTTGTGTTGCGCGGCCGTTGGGGGAAAAGTTGCTTACTGCGTC
>NZ_JBYCLA010000473.1:0-2813 GCF_057473665.1 Mycobacterium sp. TH-M25 | reverse complement strand
AATACGTCGATAACGATGCGTCGGCCTATTCTGGCAAGCCGCGCCGCGAGTACGTGCGGATGTTGGCCGACCTGAAATCCGGTGCCAGGGACGCAGTGATCGTTTACAACCTGGACCGGTTGCATCGACGCCCCGTCGAGTTGGAAGAATTCGTGGCCCTGTGTGAATCGGTCGGTGTGCGGGACGTCGCCACCGTCACCGCCGACATCGACCTGGGCAACGATGACGGGTTGTTCATGGCCCGGATTTTCGCCGCGTTCGCCGCCAAAGAATCCGGCCGCAAATCCGCCCGTATCCGGCGCAAGATGTTGCAGAACGCAGAAAAGGGATTGCCGCACGGCTCGGTGCGCCCATTCGGCTACGAGAACGACAAGATCACCCTGCGCGACGACGAAGCCAGAGTGGTGCGCGAGATGGTCGATCGGTATCTGGCTGGCGCGTCGATTCGGTCGTTGACGATCTGGCTCAACGACACTGGCGTCGCCCCAGCGGTCGCGAAGTCGTGGCAGACCTCAGCGGTACGCCAAATCTTGACCTCAGGTCGCATCGCCGGGTTGCGCGAACATCGCGGGGAGGTGATCGGCCCAGCGGCGTGGCCGGCGATCATCACCCCGGCTGAGCGTGACCGGGTTCTGGCTCGCATGGCGACGCGTTCGCTGACCAAGACCCGCGTCCCACGCACCTACCTGCTATCAGGGATGCTGCGGTGTGGGCGTTGCGGAAATCGACTTTTTTCCCAAGCGCGCCATAGTAATCCCGACAACCGGGTCCGCCGCTACGTGTGTTTGAAGGGGCCTGATCATGGCGGCTGCGGCCGATTAACTGTGGTAGCTCAGCCCGTCGAAGACCTCCTCGCTGACGCTGTCCTGACCAGACTCGACTCGCCTCATCTAGCCGAGGTGCTGGCCGGCAAGGTCAGCGTGGACGCTGATGTGGCGGTGTTGTCTGCCCAGCTCGACGCCGACACCACACGTCTCGACGAACTCGCCGAGTTGTACGCAAACGGGGCCGTGACAGCGCGGGAGTGGATCGCTGCCCGGGACCCGATCAACGACCGCATCGCTCAGACCCGCCGCGATATTGCAAGCGCCACCGACACCGCGGATGTCAACGAGCTTGCGGGAACGGGGCATCTGCTGCGCAGTCAATGGAACGATCTCGGCATCGACCGCCAACAGGCGATCGTCAAGTCTGTGCTCGACCACGCTGTGATCGCTCCCGGCACGCCCGGCGCCCGCAGCCTCGACATCAACCGCGCCCAACCTCATTGGAGGGCTTAGCCTTCAAGGCTGGCAAGCCAGATAGTCGACGACGGACCTTCTGCGCGACCGACAGCTGGCCAAACTATGTGGCACTCTGCCCAAGTCGCTATGGAACCGGTTATGCCTCTTGCTGACCATTCTGGGCGAGGAACGCCTGTACGCTCGGTGGTGGCCCCCACCATCTCCCACCGAAATTGAACGCTTCTTGCATGGCTAGCCGTACCACTTTGTACATTGCGTCAGCTATCTCGCCATCGTTGGAGTTCGGAAACATTGTGGTGCGCACCGTGTTGTCGCCAGCGACTATGACCAGCGCCGGGTCGGCACGGGATTCGTCAAATGCTGCGCTGGACGGGTAGAAACTCCTGACGGACGTTTGACCCTCCGCTGCAACGAGCAGACAATACAGAATATCGAACTGGCACAACGAATTCAGCAGCAGGTCATCGGCGGCGGGATTGCTCGCGGTGGGCACGAGGCTCTCCGGAACGTCGGGCCGCGTTGCCGGTTGAGCGACCATCAGCTCGCGTGCTACCGAGATCAAGTAGCCGCCTTCCGCGGCATCCCCTGTTAAACCGGCGCGAGCAGCCTCGACATGACCGTGACGGATCCACGAAGAATGCACGTAGTCGTAGTCATTCGGGTGAATCTGAGCAGGCCGCTGGACGATCGACGTGATGACAGACCAGGCGCCCATTCGCACTGCCATACTGCTAGCGAGGGAGTCCTTGTTCTTCATCCAATCGGTGAAGCCCTGCGGGTTGGTCAGCTCCCATTGGTTGTCGTCGCGGTTGATGATGACCTCGCGGCCGTCGGCAAGGTTGAGGTGGGGGACGATATCGACGTGCATGGAGTTGGCGTAGACGAGCCGCACGCAGCGGCACTTCCGTGAGTGCGGCATGGCGCCGTAGGTGCCGTGCCGATGAAGGGCTGCGTAGACCTCATCGATGTAGGTCTTAGGGCTGTCGGCCCACTCCCGGTTCTCGCTCATGTCGAGCATGAAATCAGCGTCGAACTCGTTGTCACCGACCGGGTTGATGATCGTGCGGTGTGCCCAGGAGCCTTGCGGCGTCTTGCCGGTGATCAGCGCACCGATTTCGGCGTCGGCTTTGAGCGCCTTATAGATGGCTTCGACGCGCTCGTTGAGTAGGTCCAGTTTGAACTGGCTGAGATTGACGGTGTCTTTCAGCAAGACGTTGAAATGGTCAGCGAGTTGCATTGGGAGCCTCCGTGTGTGAAGTGCTGCTCGGATCGCCGCGGTGTCGGTGTCCGATCACAGGCGTGTATGTGGGTGCCCGGTGGTCAGCGAATTTCGCGGTGTAGATGGGGCTGAGTTCTCGACTGACTGAGGCCGCAAGTCCGGCCACGTCCTTCGGCTCCGCCGAGTCCAGTGCGTAGAGCCCGCCGGGCACCAAGGCGTCGAAGCGGATGTAGTTGGGTTTGCCGATCAAGTGTTCGGCCAGACCCTGCCCGCCGCGGCTGCTGGCGCTCAGGATCAACGGGGCGATCGGTCTGGCCCAGTGCAGTAGTCCGCCGCGGTCCAAACGTTTG
>NZ_JBYCLA010000472.1:0-5671 GCF_057473665.1 Mycobacterium sp. TH-M25 | reverse complement strand
GGTGATGGTGGACAGTAGGTCGTCGAACGTTGTGGTCATGATGTCTTTCCTTTCGGCGTTGAGGAGCCCGCGCCGCTGGTTGGGAAGGCCGGAGGATGTCTTGCGGTTCTGGTGTCAAGCCGGCTGGGATGCGTTGGCAGCCAATGAATGCCGCGGTGGTCTTCGGAGGCCGGCGAGCAGGATTCGTGACAGCAGTGCCGGGTTCTGGAGTCGTGCCGGTGGGTCGATGAGGTTTCTTATCCGCAGGAGTTGCTCGGTGACGGTGATATCACGCGCGGCGGCCTTGACGGTTGCGTTTCGGATCAGTTCGTGAAGGCGGTGACGCACTGAACGCGATGATCCGTTGGCCACGCCGATGGCGAGGGCGTGGTTCATCGCCCATGTCGGCTCGATTCGTTCGGCTGTGGCGTCGAAGTACCGGCGGGAAAGGTCGCTGTCGCCGATTCGTAGGCAGTCACGCAGGGCCTGTGCCTGCATGACGGCCATTGTGATGCCTTGCCCGTGAAAGGGGTTGAGGTAGCACAGCGCGTCGCCGATTACGACCAACCCGGCCGGGAAACGTGGCATCCGGTCGTAGCGTCGCCACAGCGCGGCGGTGTTACGGGAGACCGCGACGTCCCCGACGGGCCTGGCGTCGCGGAGTCCGGCCATGATCTGTGTCGGGAAAATCCGCTCAGCTGCGGCGATTACATCGTCGAAGGTGGTCGGGAGTCTCATCGTATTGGCGTGGTCGGCAATAGCCAGCATCCAGGTGTCGTGTTCGGAGGCCAGCAGCACACCGGCCGGCTCTTTGCGCCCCCGGTCGATGAAGACCACGCGCTCGGTGATGCGTGGGTCGGTCATCCGTAGCAGTTGACTGGAGTAGCCTCCGGTTGGTCCTACCCGGTCTTCCGGCGCTGCGTCGAACCCGTGTTTTTCCAAGTAGGCCGGTGTGCGCGTAGCGCGACCCGTTGCATCGACGACGAGGCCGGCCTCCAGAACGGCCCGCTCGCCGGTGCTTCGGTTGACGGTGCGCAGAACGCTGACCGCGTCGGCTGTGCCGAGCAGGTCATCGGCGTCGTGTCGGTCGAGGATCGTGACGTTGTCCAGGGTGGTGACACGCCGGCGGACGTGAAACTCGACGAAGGGGCGACTGGCCTGGCAGAGCCGCAGGGGTTTGGGGTCAGCAAACTTTCCGGTGCGGTTCATCATGTACCCCCCGACCTGGGCGTGCGTCCGCGAGAGATCACCGTCGGCGATGACGGTGGCCCCGGCGGCGGCCAGTTCATCGACCAGCCGCGGGAACAGTTCATCGATGGCCTGTACGCCGCGGCTGAGGAGATGGTGCAGATGGCGTCCCTGCGGCACCCCTTTGCGCTGGGCGGGATGGTCGGGAAGGCGGTCGCGCTCCACCACGGTCACGGCTGCGTAGAACTCGGATAACACCCGCGCCGCCAGCAGCCCTGCCATCCCCGACCCCACTACCACGGCCTGCGTATCCGACTTGCCCATCGAGTCCCCTTCAGTCGTAGCGCGAGACACGCGACCCGCAGACGACCGACCATACAGCAAAATTAAGAATTTTAAAGCTCCATTGTGGAAATGGTAAGACGCGTGTCTTTCCTCCGCGCCGGCGCCACGGCCCGAGCCGGCCACCTCGATGGAGCTGGTGAAAGCGGTGGGGACTCCCTTCGACTGACCCGTTACGGTCGTCGACATCAAGCGATGGTGTCGGTTGCGCTCGGTCTGCGATAGGCCGAGACGTACGGCGGTACCGCGACTGCGGGGTCGAGGTCGTCGGCCGGTTTCGGGCTGCCGGCGGCCAGGGTGAGTGGGATGGTTCCCGCCCAGTGCGGCAGGTCAAGATCCTCGGGGTCGTCTACCGGCCCGCCGGTGCGCACTTTGGCCGAGACGTCGACGAGGTCGACGGCGAGCACACCGGTGGCGGCGAGTTCCCGGGCGTTCGGTGGCCGACTGTCGGCGGCGCGGCCGGCGGCGATGTGTTCGAGTATCGCGCGCAGTGCCCGCAGCTTCTCGGCCCGGTCGGTGACCGGTCGCGCGCTGCCCAGCACGACGACCGAGCGGTAGCTCATCGAGTGGTGCAGCCACGACCGGGCCAAGACCAGCTCGTCGACCAGGCTGATCGTGACGCAGATCGGCAAGCTCGACCGGGCCGTCGCCAGCATCGGGCCGGCACCGGTGGAGCCGTGCAGATACAGCACCTCACCGACCCGCGCGTAGGTCGTCGGCAACACGACCGGCCGGCCGTTGGTGACGTAGCCCAGATGGCAGGTGATGGCCTCGTCGAGGATGCCGTGCACGGTGGCGCGGTCATAGCGGGCCCGCTCCCGGTACCGGGTCGGCGTGGTGTGCGGGGTTGGTTGATACTGCCGCGCGGCGGAGGGTGACACGGGGTTTTCGGCCGACATCGTTTTCTCCTTATTGCACTAGTGCATAATAGGTCATGTGCCAGTACGATACCCCATTCGCGGTGGCGGTGCCGAGGAGATTTCGGCGACCGTCGAGGAGGCAATCTCCCGCGGCGACTTCGGCCCGGGCGACGCACTGCCGCCGATCCGAGACCTGGCCCCCCAGCTCGGGGTGAACCCGAACACCGTGGCCGCCGCCTACCGCCTGCTGCGTGATCGCGGCATCGTCGAGACCGCCGGTCGCCGCGGCACCCGGGTGCGGGACCGGCCGGCGACCACACCGCGGTCGATGCGCGCACTGGCCGTACCCGAAGGCGTGCGCGACCTGTCCACCGGCAACCCCAACCCGGCCCTGCTGCCGATCGCCACCGCGCAGCTCACGCTCGCCGGCCCGCGGCATCGGCGCGACCCGCTGCTCTACGGCCAGGCTGCCGTCTCCGCCGAACTGGCGAAGCACGCCCGTATCGCGCTGACCGCAGACGGCGTTCCGGCCGACCATCTCGCGGTGGTCTCCGGAACGCTGGACGGCATCGAGCGCGTCCTCGCCGCCCACCTGCGCCCCGGCGACCGGGTCGCCGTCGAAGACCCGGGCTGGCCGAACCTCCTCGACCTGCTCGCCGCGCTGGGCCTATCCCCTGAGCCGGTGGGTGTCGACGACGAAGGACCGCTGGAAGCCGACCTGGCACGAGCGATGCACCGCGGCGCGCGGGCCCTGGTGACGACCAGCCGAGCCCAAAACCCCACCGGCGCAGCCGTATCCGCACAACGAGCCGCCGCGCTACGTGGTCTGCTTGCCGAGCGGGCCGACCGCGTGCTGCTCATCGAGGACGACCACTGTGCCGATATCGCCGGCGCCGAGTTGCACACCCTGGCCGGATCCACCCGCCATTGGGCATACCTGCGGTCGAGCGGAAAGTCCTACGGCCCCGACCTTCGCCTTGCGGTGCTGGCCGGCGACCGGCGAACCGTCGAACGGGTCCACGGCCGGCTCCAACTCGGGTGCGGCTGGGTCAGCCACCTGCTCCAAGACCTCGCGGTGAGCCTCTGGCGCGGCCAGTCCGCAACCCGACTCGTGCAGAAAGCCCGAACCACCTACACCCGCAACCGAACCCAGCTGTGCACGGCACTGGCCGAGCGCGGGCTGACCGCGTCCGGGAAGACCGGAATCAACGTCTGGATACCGGTCCCCGACGAGACGGTCACCACGACCCGACTGCTCGCCGCGGGCTGGGCAGCGGCCCCAGGAACACGCTTCCGCGTCGCAAGCCCCCCGGCGATCCGCATCACCATCGCCGACCTCGACACCACCGAGATCAACCCACTCGCCGACGCCATCGCCGACGCAGTCCAAACCACCGGGCGGGCCGGCGTTTAGCGCGCCGCATCTGTAGCGTGACCAGTCAGTGACGATCGCGGGGATCGACGAAGCACTGGATCAGGCTGAGCAGTTGTGGGTGGGCGCCCTTTCCGCTGTGACGCCGGGCAATCTCGGCATGCCCAGCGGATGTGACGGTTGGACGAGCGGGCGCCAGGGGAACGACCAGGATCGCGCCGCTGACCTCCGCGACCAGCAGCCCAGTGGGCGGGGTAGAACATCGGATCGAATACGTTGTTATACGAATCGTCGCACCTGCTGACCGCCGGTTGACTGGACCGATCACATTTCGGCTCATTCGACCCGCCGCCTGAGTTCAGCATGTCCGGGTCCGCTCAGGTCGGCCAGGGCGGCGCAGCGTCCGCAGACCGCAAGCAACAGCGAGACCGCCGGCCCTTCGACCCACTCGCCGTGCCCGACGGCGATGTCGGTGTCGGTTGCGTGCAGTTCGAGTCCGGTCATCCGCGCCTTGGCGCCGGAGCGGCGATCGCGGGCCAGAAAACGCAGCGCCGCACCGACATGGGTGGTGACGTAGTCGTGGTCGATCCGCAGTGGCCGGCGGACGTCTTCGCCGTGAACGACGATCTCGATGACCCGGGTGATCGTCGGCTGCGGCGGCGACGCGGTGCAGTAGATCGCAGATTGCAAGGCGTCCAATGATTCTGCGGCCGGGCGGCTGCGCGCGAGGTCGATCTGCCGGTCGACGATGCGGTCTGGGCTGAATCCGGCGCGGAGGAATTCTCCGAAGAATCTCCAGCGGGACAACGTCGCGGTCGCCGCCAGGTGGGCCACGACGTCACGGATGTCCCATCCGGCGCACAACGACGGTGTGGTCCAGTCCAGATGCGGGTCGCCACTCAGATCGTCTACGAGGCCGGCACGTTCGGCGTGCACGTTCGCCCACAGCTCGGATCGCATGACACCAGTCTCGCGTGGACGAGCAACACAGTGGCCGTGGGCGACGAGGTTTGCGTCGGCAGCTCGCCTTCCAAGTAGGCGATGGTCGAGCCGGATCGGACCACGCGTCCTTCGCCAACGAGCGGCCCCGGTCGTGCGGGTGCGATGAAGCAGACGTTGAGATCGAGCGTCGAGCAGCGGAGGAACTGCCAAATCCGGTGGATGCGGCGGGTCTGCGTGGCGGCCGCTATGTGATCGGCGGGGACGGATCACGTGCGCCAGTTCGCGGAGGCCGGCCAGGAGCTCCGGCTCCGTTGACGATGGTGTCGACGACGGCCGTGATGTAGTCCGGTGGAGGCGCCTCGCCGCGCAGGATCAGCCGGAACCAGAGCGCGCCGCCAAGTAGGTCCATGATGGTTTTGGCGTCGGCGTCGGCTGCGAGTTCGCCACGCTGGACGGCCCGCTGGAAAATCGGCTCTTCCCGGGTGAGTCGATCGGCGAAGAACGAGGAAGCGAGGCAGGCGAGTTCCTGTCGGCGCGGGGCTGCGGCGAGGACGGTGACTGCGACGGGCGCCGTCTCCGTCCCGAGCAGCAGGCCGGCAACACTCTCCCCCAGTGCAACCAGATCACCGTGCAGCGTGCCGGTGTCGGGCATAGCGAATGTCAACAGATCGGAATCCAACAGCGCGGCAGCCAGCAGTGCGTCTTTCGACGACCACCAGCGGTAGATGGTGGTCTTGTTGACCCCAGCGCGCGCGGCCACCGCCTCGATGGTGAAGCCGTCGTAGCCCGACTCAGCCAGTAACTGCAGGGCAGCCTCGAAGGTCTCCTCGGCTTTGCGCGGCCCACGGCCGGTGCGGGTGCCAAGCGCGACCATTCTCGTATCTTACGACGTGTCGTTGCACTCTTAACGCCCTCTCAGTTAAAGATGTTTCGATAATAGAGTGATCGACGGTCATAGAGAAAGGCCGGTGTGGGCGAGGAAGGCGAA
>NZ_JBYCLA010000471.1:0-5605 GCF_057473665.1 Mycobacterium sp. TH-M25 | reverse complement strand
ACCGTCGAGTTGTCGCGCGGAGGTGGGCACAATGTCCGGTCGTCTTCTGCCGGGACCGCTGTGGCGGACCTGATCTGGCGAGCTCTCGCGGAGCAGGCAAGCCCTAGACTGCCGACCGTGAGTAAGAACCCGCTTCGACGACTGGCCGAACAGATCACGTTGACCTCGATGCGCCCACCGCTGTTGCCACGTCTGCTGCCCAACCCGGGAGCTACGAAAATCGACCTGGCCGGCAAGCGTGTCGTACTCACCGGCGCCTCGTCCGGGATCGGCGAATGCGCCGCCGAGCAGTTCGCCCGCCGCGGCGCGACCGTGGTGGCGGTGGCGCGGCGCCAGGATCTGCTCGACGAGGTCGTCGCCCGGATCACCGCCAACGGCGGCGACGCGATCGCGATTCCCTGCGATCTGTCCGACCTGGACGCGGTCGACGCCCTGGTCGCCGACGTCGAGAAGCGTTTCGGTGGAGTGGACATCCTGGTCAACAACGCCGGGCGGTCGATCCGCCGGCCGTTGGCGGAGTCGCTGGATCGCTGGCACGACGTCGAGCGGACCATGGTGCTCAATTACTACTCGCCACTGCGGCTGATCCGCGGTATCGCGCCCGGGATGCTGCAGCGCGGCGACGGGCACATCATCAACGTCGCGACCTGGGGTGTGTTCAGCGAACCGTCGCCGCTGTTCGCGGTCTACAACGCCTCCAAGGCGGCCCTATCCGCGGTCAGCCGGGTGATCGAAACCGAGTGGGCGACAAAGGGTGTGCACTCGACCACGCTGTACTACCCGCTGGTTGCCACCCCGATGATCGCGCCGACCAAGGAGTACCAGGGGTTGCCGGCGCTGACCTCCGAGGAGGCAGCGGGCTGGATGATCACCGCCGCGCGCACCCGGCCGGTGCGGATCGCGCCGCGGATGGCGATCGCCGCGCAGGCCATCGACACCGTCGTGCCCGGCCTGACGACCACGGCGATCCGGCGGCAGCGACTCCAGCCAACGACGATGCAGAGCGCGAAGCGCGATGAGGAGAAGTCGGCTAACTTGACCGAGCCGAATAAACCCGAGGCGTGATAGACACGACGGCATGGAGATTCTCGCCAGCCGGATGCTGTTTCGGCCGGCGGATTACCAGCGGTCGCTGAGCTTCTATCGCGATCAGATCGGCCTGGCGATCTTTCGTGACTACGGCGCGGGCACCGTGTTCTTCGCCGGCCAGTCGCTGATCGAACTGGCCGGCCACGGAGCCCCCGACCATCGTGCGACGAGTTTCCCCGGCGCACTGTGGCTGCAGGTTCGTGACGTCGCCGCCACTCAAGCCGAACTGGAGAGCAGAGGCGTCGAGATCGCCCGCGAGGCCCGCCGGGAACCGTGGGGACTGCACGAGATGCATGTCAACGACCCAGACGGCGTTCTGCTGATTTTCGTCCAGATCCCGCCCGAGCATCCGCTGCGCCGCGACACCCGGGGTTAACGCCGCACGGTGCGAGGTTAACCGGAGAAGAACATCTGACTATAGTGCAGTTTGCCGTGGTCCACCGATACCGTTCTTTCGACAACCATGCCCGCCTGCCCTCAGAATTAGGCTCGTGACCCTTCAGCTGTTCCTTCTGATCATCGTTGTGATCACCGCCCTTGCTTTCGATTTCACGAACGGCTTCCACGACACCGCCAATGCCATGGCCACGTCTATCGCGAGTGGAGCACTCCAGCCGAAGACCGCAGTGACGCTGTCAGCCGTGCTGAACCTCGTGGGTGCGTTCCTGTCCACCGCGGTCGCCGGAACCATCGCAAGGAATCTTGTCGACGCTCACCTGGTAAAGCCCGATTTGATCTTCGCCGGACTCGTCGGCGGGATCGTCTGGAATCTGCTGACCTGGCTGTTGGGTATCCCGTCGAGCTCGTCACACGCTTTGGTCGGCGGCATCATCGGCGCCATGATCGCCGCGGTCGGCGGGCACGGAGTGATCTGGACCGGCGTCGTGTCGCTGGTGTTGATCCCGGCCCTGGTCTCGGTCATATTGGCCGGTGTCGTGGGTGCCTTCGGTACCTGGCTGGTCTACCGGTTAAACCGCGGCGTTCCCGAAGAGCGCAGCGAAGCGGCCTTCCGCCGTGGCCAGATCTTCTCGGCGTCGCTGGTCTCGCTGGCCCACGGCACCAACGACGCGCAGAAGACGATGGGGGTGATCTTCCTGGCCCTGATCTCCTACGGCGCAGTCAACCGGACGGAACACGTACCCCCGTTCTGGGTGATCCTGGCCTGCGCCTGCGCCATGGCTCTCGGGACCTACACCGGCGGCTGGCGGATCATCCGCACCATGGGCAAGGGCATCGTCGAGATCAAGTCGCCGCAGGGCATGGCCGCCGAATCCTCTTCTGCGGTAATTATTTTGCTGTCGGCCCACTTCGGCTACGCGCTGTCCACCACGCAGGTGGTCACCGGCTCCGTGCTCGGTAGCGGGGTCGGAAAGCCCGGCGCCGAGGTGCGCTGGAGCGTCGCAGGACGGATGGCCGCCGCCTGGCTGATCACCTTGCCGTCCGCCGGCCTGGTCGGTGCCATCACCTACGTCGTGGTGCACGGGATCGGCGGCTACCCCGGAGCGATCATCGGTTTCCTGGTACTGGTCGCGACGGCGACGGTGATCTATCTGCAGTCGCGCAAGGCCAAGGTCGATCACACCAACGTCAACGCCGAGTGGAAGGGCGACCTGACCGCCGGCCTCGAGGAGGACGGCCCGCTGGGTGCCGCCGGCGCTTCACCCCGCGACGGCGAGGCTGCCGGTGCCGCTGTGCACCCGGAGAGCAAGAAGGCGGGCACGCTGTGAGTCACTGGTTCAACTACGAAGCCTCGCTGAAGATCCTGCTGTTCGGTCTGTTACTGGGAAGTGGTCTGCCCGCGCTGTTCGCGCTGGCCGTGAAGGTGGGGGCTGCGGGCGCCGGCATCCACGGCGCCTCGGGCACCGCCGGCGGGCACAAGAACCCAGCGCTCACCAACCCAGCGCTCACCAACCCAGCGCTCACCGCGATCAGCTACGCGTTGTACGCGTTGGCGCTGACCGCGGTCGTCGTCGGCGTCCTGTTCATCGCTCGCGACGCCATCGGTGCATGGACCGGCGTTTACTTTCTCGGGGCCAAGCCCGCGTAGCATCGAAATCTGTTCTGAAGTGAGGCAGATCGACCGTCCGGCGGGGAAGTGCAATTACCGTGAATCGACTCCTGAGCTCGGTAGTCGCATGGCTGCGCGCGGGCTATCCGGAGGGCATCCCGCCGACTGACTACTTCCCGGTGCTCGCCCTGCTGTCGCGTCGGCTGTGCAACGACGAAATCAAGCTGGTAGCGGGCGAGTTGATGGATCGCGGCGACTTCGACCGCGTCGACATCGGCGTGCTGATCACCCAGATCACCGACGAGATGCCGTCGCTTGAGGATATCGAACGGGTGCAGAAGCGGTTGGCCGCCAAAGACTGGCCGCTGGAAGACGCCCGCGACGCCGAGGACACCGCATAGCCGTCCTGCGCGCGTTCGCCGTGGCGCGCGGTTCCTCGGCCGGCCCGCTGTTGGCGGCGCTGGAGCAAGTACTACACGGCACGGCGCCCGCGCTCGTCCCGATCGGCGCCGACGCCGACCGCTCGACGCTTGAAGCGCTGCGGGTGGGCGACGCCATCGACGACGACGTGGCGCTGGTGGCGACCACGTCGGGAACCACCGGCGTGCCCAAAGGCGCACTGCTCACCGCTGCGGCGTTGGCCGCCGGCGCGGTGGCCACCCACCAGCGACTGGGCGGGCCGGGCCGGTGGCTGCTGGCCCTGCCGTCGTACCACATCGCCGGTATCCAGGTGCTGACCCGCAGCCTGCTGACCGGCACCACACCCGTCGAGCTGGACGTCTCCAGCGGCTTCGATGTCGGCCAAGTGCCCTCTGCCGTAGCTGCCCTCGGCTCAGGTCGGCGATACACCTCGCTGGTCGCCACGCAACTGGCCAAGGCGCTGGGCGACCCCGCGGCCCGTGCCGCGCTGGGCGAATTGGACGCGGTGCTCATCGGCGGCGGCCCGTCCCCACCGCCGGTACTCGACGCGGCCGCGAGCTGCGGTGTCAACGTGGTCTGCACGTACGGGATGAGCGAGACCGCCGGCGGCTGCGTGTACGACGGCGTACCGCTCGACGGTGTCCAGGTGCGTATCGACGCCGGACGGATCGTGATCGGCGGCGCGACCCTGGCTAAGGGCTACCGCAACCCGCCCGACCCCGACCCGTTCGCCGAGGCCGGCTGGTTTCGCACCGATGACATTGGCGTCGTTGATAATTCCGGCGTACTCCGTGTGCTGGGCCGGATCGACGACGCGATCAGCACCGGCGGGTTGACGGTGCTGCCGCAGCCTGTCGAGGCGGTGTTGCGGACGCATCCCGCGGTGGTCGACTGCGCCGTGTTCGGGGTATCCGACCAGCGACTGGGCCAGCGGGTAGCGGCCGCCGTCGTGGTGGCCGACGCGGCCGCCCCACCGTCGCTCGAGGAGTTGCGGGCCCACGTGACGGTAACGCTGGACCACACCGCCGCGCCCCGTGAGCTGCACATCATGGACGCCCTGCCGCTGCGCGGCATCGGCAAAGTCGACCGGTCGGCGCTGGTCCGGCTGGCGGAAACCAACTCTTCCTGACGAAGCGGATGCGCCTCACTGGCCACAGCGGATGAGATAATGCCCCGGTGAACCCGACCAACGTCACCGAGCGTCCGGTGTCGTGCGGTCTCTCGAGCAACGGACGAGGCCATGCAGCGCACAATCATTGTCAGCGGTGACGATGCGTTGGCGAACACGATCGCCGACGAACTGAAAAGCGCCGGCGTGCGAGTGGTCCGGCTGTCCAATTCCGATCATTCCGAGGTCGGTGTCGCCCGCGAGCTCGTTCTCGCCGATATCTCTGAGGCGATGGCCGTCGTATGCGCCGGCAACGACGACGCAGTCAACCTCGAAATCGCCTTGCTCGCAAGGAAAGCCAACGCACATGTGCGCATCGTGTCGCGCGTGGCCAACGATGTGCTGCGGGAGGCCGTCGCCGCCGACAACGGGCCCGGCGCGATCCTCGACGTCGCCGATCTCGCCGCGCCGGCAGTCGTCGAAGCCTGCCTGTCGCAGGCCACCCACGACTTCGAGGCCGCCGGGCATAGGTTCGTCGTCTCGGGCAAGAGCGCCTCCCGCGACGCGACGCTGCGGGAACTCTACGGCGACCTGGCGCCGGTGGCGGTCATCCACGGCGAAAACGCACCCGACCCCGGGCACGTCGATATCTGCCCCGCCCGCGATCAGCGGGTGCGGGCCGGTGACTGGACGATGATGATCGGCACCGCGGAGGAGTTGGCCGCCCAGGGCATCAAAATTCGCCGCGCGACCCGGTCACGCTCGCACCGCAACGTGTTCCGGCGAGCGGTCGACGGCATTCGCGGTGTGATCAACGACTTCAACCCGACCTTCTACCCCGTCGCGGCCGCCACGTTTGCGGTCATGGTCACCGCCACGTTCGTGCTGCGATTCGGCTACCGACCGCCGCCCAAGATGGGCTGGGTGGATGCGTTCTATTTCACCGTCGAAACGATGACCACCACCGGCTACGGCGACTT
>NZ_JBYCLA010000470.1:0-10233 GCF_057473665.1 Mycobacterium sp. TH-M25 | reverse complement strand
GTTCTTGGCGGTGGCCCGCACGGTCGCTTCGATGAACCCGTCGCTGCTCAAGGAGTTGAGTACCACGTCGACACCCGCGCCGTCGGTATCGGCCAGGATCTGGTCGGCGAATTCGGTTGTCCGCGAGTCGTACACGTGCTTTACACCGAGCTTGCGCAGCGTCGAGCGCTTGAAGGTGCTCGCCGTCGCGTAGACCTCTGCGCCGTGTTGCTGCGCCATCTGGATGGCGGCCAGTCCCACACCACCGCTGGCGGCGTGGATCAACACCTTGTCGCCCGGGTTCAGCTTCGCCCAGTCGAACGAGAGCCGAACAGTGAGAGCCGCGGCCGGAATCGTCGCCGCCTCAACCGCGCTCACCCCGTCCGGGATCGGCGCGAGGAACTGGGCCGGCACGTTGAACCGGCTGGCGAATGCGCCCTGCATCGAGCCGTAGACGCGTTGACCGACCTTGACATGGCTCACGCCCTCACCCAATTGGGTTACTGTGCCGGCGAAGTCGCCACCGACCGGCCCTGGGTCACCCGGGTAGAGGCCCAAGACGTTGAGCACGTCGCGGAAGTTCAGGCCCGCAGCCTCGACCCGCACCTGCACATAGCCCTCGTCCGGCGGCAGCACTTCCTTTTCGCTAAGCCGCAGGTTGTCGATCGCGCCGCGCTCGGTGGGGAGCAGGGCGTAATCGTCGGCGCGCGGCACGTTGAGGTGACCGCTGCGCGACCACTGCAGCAACCGGGATGCCAGCGCTTTGCCCTGGCGCAGGGCCAGTTCCGGCTCGTCGACCGGCGTCGCGAGCAGACCGGTCAGCAGCTTCACCGCCTCCGGTGAGCCGTCGACGTCGATCAGCTTGCTGCGCAGGCCAGGCTCCTCGTTGAGGATCGTGCGACCCAGGCCCCACAGCGCGGCCTGCACCGCGTCGACCGGCTCGCCGGATTCGGTGGCCACCGCGCGCTCGGTGACGATCCACAGCCCGCCGGGCAGTTTCACCGAGTTGTCGGCCTGCGCGGCGTGCACCGCGCTCAGCAAGTTCTCGATTTCGGCTTCCAGCCGCGAGATCTGCGCTGCGCTTGACTCCTCGGCCTTGCGCCCAGAACTGCGCCAGACGATGCCGGTGTAAGGCATGCCCTTCTCGTGCGCCTGCGCCAGCAGCCGTCCCAGTAGCTCGGAGTCGTCGGCCCGGTCGAAGGGGATGCAGCCCGGCAGCGCCGCCGCCAGCGCGCCGAACCCGGCGACCAGCCAGGTGCCACTCGGGGTTGCGGTCTCCTCGTCGGTCGGTGCAATCGGCACCTCGTGCCAGCCCAAGGTGTACAGCAGCCGGGTGGCATCGCCACCAAGGCCGCGCAGCAACGCTTCTCGCGGGGCGCGCTTGACGGTGAAGCCGAGGATCCCGCCCAGGTTGCGGCCGTCTCGATCGAGGTAATCGAGGTCGAACACCTGGGTTTCGCTGTCGAGTTCGTTGGTGTGCCATTTCGCGCGGCAGTAGAACCGGCGAGGCATCTTCTCCCGCAATGTGACCCGCTCGTAGCGCAGCGGGAGGAACAGGCCGCTGACGCCCTGTTCGGCCGCCCGCAACGCGGGGAACGCAGGGAACGCAACACCGGTGCACAGGTCCATCAGGACCGGGTGCATCGGCTCGGTGCCAAGGTTCTCGGACAGCTCTTCACCGACCGAGATGTCGCCGATCGCTTCGCCTTCGCCGAGCCACAGCGACTTCAGCGACCCGGACCAGTTCGGTCCCCACGCCAGTTCCATGTCGTCGAAGGTCTCGAAGAGCTCCTGCGGATTCATCCGCTCCATCCGCTCGATCGCCGTGTCGATCGGCTCCTCCAAGTCGACAGCTTCCGGTTCTTCGCCGGCACCAGCGATTGCGGTCCCATCGGCGTTCAGCGACCAGTCGGCGTCCTTGACGCCATAGGCACGGCTGTGTACCTGGAACTTCCAGCCCTCCTCCAGCGGATGCAACGACAGCTGCACCTCACGAGAAGCTCTCTCCGGCAGGATGATCGGCTCGTAGAAGAAGACCTCCTTGACGTGTGCCGGTGTGCCGACGGCGGCCAATGCCATTGCGGCATAGGTGGCGCCGGGGACGACGACGGTGCCGTAGATGACATGGTCGGACAGCCATGGCTGCGACTTGACCGACAGCCGGCTCGTGTATACCGAGTCGCCAGAGGCCAGATCCTTTCCGCTGCCGAGCAATCCGGACATAGCCGGGCCGTCGACGGTGATCGCCGAACTCTTCGGCCAGAAGCGACGGCGCTGGAACGGATACGTCGGCAGCTCCAGCCGGCGGCCCTGCTGCTGGTGCAGCGCCTCGAACGTGGGCCGATGTCCGCCGACGTAGGCGTTGGCCAGCGCGTCGGCGATCTGACGGCGGTCCGGCACACCCTTACGCAGCGACACGATCGCCCGGGGCGCGGCCAGGTGCTCCGGCCAAACCTGCACCGCGGCACCGGTCAGCACCGGCTGCGGGCCGATCTCCATCAGCACCGAGCAACCCAGCGCCGCGACGGTGCGCACGCTCTCAGCGAATTGCACCGGTTGCCGCGAGTGCTTGCGCCAGTACTGCGCATCCAGCGGCGAGCCCGCCGTCAGAATCGACCCGGTGCGGTTGCAAACAAGCGGCAACGTCGGCGTGGCGAAATCGAATTGACTTGCAAAAGCCTCGAACTCACCGAGCACCGGCTCTAGTAGCTCCGAGTGAAAGGCGTGGCTGGTCTCCAGCCACGTGCAGCGCACCCCTTCCTCGGCGAATATGGCGACGAGTTGCTCGAGGTCTTCACCCGGCCCCGACAGCACCGTGTTGGGGCCGTTGTACGCCCCGACCGATACCCGCGGAAACTCGCCGGCAGCCTTCTCGACCTTTTTGGGGTCGGCGAACACCGCAACCATCCGGCCCCCCGCGGGCAGGCTGCCGAACAGCCGGCCACGCTCGGCAATCAGTTTGGCGCCGTCCTCCAGGCTGAACACCCCGGCGACGCAGGCGGCGGCGTACTGCCCGACGCTGTGCCCCAACACGACGTCGGGCTCGATGCCCCACGATTGCCACAGCCGGGCCAGACCCATCTCGATGGCGAACAGCGCTGGCTGCGCGAACGACGTGTGCTTCAGCCGTTCTCCGGCCTTGCCAGCGGTCTCACGGTCAGTCGCGAAGATCACTTCGAGCAACGGCTCCGGCAGGAGATCGCTGACCGCCTCGGCGCAGCGCTTTACCGTCTCCGCGAAAACCGGCTCAGCGGCGAACAATTCGCGGGCCATGCCCGGGTACTGGCTGCCCTGGCCGGTGAACAGCCATGCTGTCGTCGGACGATCGGTGCACTCGCCGCGCACCACGCCCGGACGCAACTGGCCCGCGGTCAGGTCAGCAAGACCCTCGCTCGCAGTCTGCGCGGAATCCACCACGAGGGCGGTGCGGTGCTCGAAGTGTGACCGGCCCACCCCGGCAGTGCGGCACACTTCGGCGATGTCGGCATCCAGGTGCGTGTCCAGCCACGTCCGGTATCGCTGCGCCAACTCGACCAGCGCCTCAGGGGAGCGCGCCGACAGCGGCAACACGTTGATGTGCTCTCGATTCGAATCCGGGGTCGGGGCAGCGTCGTCCGCTAGCTGCTCGTCGACGATCACCCGCTGCGTTGCCGGCGCCTCTTCGACCAGCACGTGGGCGTTGGTACCGGTGAATCCGAAGGAGCTGACCCCGGCGCGACGAGGCCGGCCGTTGGCCTCCCACGGGATCGCCTTGTCGACGACCTTCACCGGCAGCGAACCCCACGGGATATGTGGCGACGGGTTGTCGAAGTGCAGGCTCTGCGGCAGCACGCCATTTTGCAACGACAGCACCACCTTGATCAGACCCGCTGCGCCCGAGGCGGATTCGGTGTGGCCGATGTTGGTCTTGACCGATCCCATCAACAACGGCCGGTTCGCGTCGCGGGACCCGCCGTAGACGGCACCGGCGGCCTGGACCTCGATCGGGTCGCCGAGCGGAGTGCCCGTCCCGTGCGCCTCGAGGTAGTCGACGTCCCCGCCGACCAGGCCGGCCCGGCCCAGAGCAGTGGCGATAAGCCGTTGCTGTGCGCCACCATTGGGGACGGTCAGGCCGCTGGACGCGCCGTCCTGGTTGACGGCGGTGCCCGGGATCACCGCGGCAATCCGGTCGCCGTCACGCTCGGCGTCGCTGAGTCGCTTGAGCACCAGGATGCCGCAGCCTTCGCTGCGGACATAGCCGTCAGCCGACGCGTCGAAGGTCTTGCACTGCCCGACCGGCGACAGCATCCGGGCGCGCGACGCGGCGACCACCGTCACCGGACTCAGCAGAACGTTGACTCCACCGGCAAGCGCGAGATCGCAGTCACCGGAGTGCAATGCCTGGACGGCCTGGTGGACCGCCACCAATGACGAACTGCAGGCCGTATCGACCGCGACGGCCGGCCCCTCGAGGCCGAGAGCGAAAGCGACGCGGCCCGAGATCGCGTTGAGCGCGTTACCGGTGATGAAGTACGGCTCGATCTTGTCGATCGACTCGGCCGACAGTAGGTGGGCGTATTCGTTGGCGGCGACACCGGCGAAGACACCAGTTCGGCTGCCGCGCAACGCCGCCGGCGAATAGCCGGCCCGCTCCAAGCCTTCCCACACCGTTTCGAGCATCAGTCGCTGCTGCGGCTCGATCCAGACCGCCTCGCGCGGCGAGATACCGAAGAACTCTGGATCGAAACCGTCGATGCCGTCCAGGAACCCGCCGAAGCGGGTGTAGGTCTTGCCCGCGACATCGGGGTCGGGGTCGTAGAACTCGTCGATGTCGAAGCGGTCTTCGGGTACTTCCTTGATCGCATTGAGACCGCCGGACAACAACTCCCAGAACGCCTCCGGGTTGGGGGCGCCGGGGAAACGGCACGACACGGCGATGATCGCGATCGGCTCGTCCGTGCGGGTCGTCACCGCCGTGCCCAACGACGGCCCGGACTTCTGGTCAGTCAGATCGAGCACGTCGCCGAGCAGGTAATCCACCGTGTCAGAAAGCCGCGGATGGTCCATCGCCAGCGTCGCCGGGATCTCCTTGCCCACGCCTTGCTCGATGCGACGGCGCAGTTCGACCGCCATCAGCGAATCCATGCCGAGGTCGAAGAACCCGGCGTCCTCGCGGATCTCGGATGGATCGACCCGCGTGACGTCGGCGACCGCGTCGCGCAGGAAGTCCAGCAGCAGCTTGCGGCGCTGTTGCACCGGCGCGTTGGTGAGCCGCTCAACCAAGTCCGTCTTCCCCGACGGCAGGGTCACCGGCACCGCGCTGGGCACCTCGCGCTCCAACTCGGCCAGGAACGCCCGTCGGCCCGCTTGTTGGTAGAGCGGAAGGAACTTCGCCCAGTCGATCCGGGCCACCACACCTTGAGCGACGCCCTGCTCGGCAGAGACGGCGATCAATTCGGCCAAGCCCGCCAGCGCGTCCGACGGGGACAACGTCTTGATGCCGCGTTTGCTCAGCTTGGCGCGCGACTCCTCGTCGGCCATACCTGCCGACCAAGGACCGAAGTTCGCGCTGACGCCGGCGACACCCTGCTCACGCAGCCGCCAGGTCAGACCGTCGAGGAAGGCGTTGGCCGCGCCGTAGACAGTCTGACCGTATCCGCCCCAGACCGAGGCGATCGAGGAGGTGGTGAGAAAGAAGTCCAGATTCAGATCTACGGCTGCTTCACTCAAATGCCAAGCACCCCAGACCTTGCCGGCGAAGACGCGATCGACTTCGGCCTCGTCGAGGTCGCTCAGCGGGGTGGTGCTGATCTCGCCCGCGGCATGCACGATGCCGGCCAGCGGCGGCAGGTCCGCGTTGACGGCCGCCAGCAGTCGTGTGACGTCATCCGCGTCGGCCACGTCGGCCGTGATCACCCGGATGTCGCTGCCGTACTGCCCGCTTAGTGCGTCGATGCGTTGCTGCGCAGCCTCGCCCGGGTCGCGCCGGCTGGTCAGCACCAGGTGCTTGGCACCGTTGGCGGCCAGGTGTCCGGCGATCTCCAGGCCGATCGAGCCGAGCCCACCGGTCACCAGATACGTTGCATCGTCGCGTAGTACGAGCGGCTTGGTGCTCACCTGTCCGGCCCGCCGGACCAGCCGCGGCACGTAGACGGCTTGGCCGCGGACGGCGAACTGGTCTTCGCGGCGCGGCTCGACAGCGACCTGGTCGATCAACCGCGACCATTCGTCCGCGGTGCCTGCGGCCAGGTCGGCCAAGCCACCCCACAGTTGCGGCAGCTCCAGCGAAGCGGCCCGGCCGAAGCCCCACAGGGCGGTCTGGCCGGGCGACACCGTGTCGGTGTCGGTAACTCGTTGCGCGCCACGGGTCACCACCCAGATCGGCGCACGCAGCTCGGCCGCCGCTGCGGCCCGGAAGAGCCGCCGGGTTCCGGCCAGAACCCGCTGCTGCATCCGCAGCAACGACTGCTGCGACGGCACGGTGTCACCCTCAAGTGCGGCGACGTGCACGATCCGCAGCGCCGTCGACTCGTCGGCGGCGGCACGCAGCGCGGCCGTCAACTCCTGCTCGTCGGCATCCGACAAGGGCAGAGCGAGGACCCGGTGCTGCCGGCCCGCGGCCGTCAACGCCTCGATCAACGGCGGCACCGCGTCACCGCTGTCGCCGATGAGCAGCCAGGTGGCCGGCGCACTGAGGTCGGCGGGAGCTACCGCATTGGCCTTGTCCCAACGGAACTCGTAACGAGCGTCGGAGATGGACCTGGTCTTGCGCTGCGCGTTGTGTTGTGCCGCAACCTTTGTCAGCACGTTCAGAGTCTGCGCGTCGTCGCCGGCACCGCCTAGTAGGGCGGCCAGCTCCTCGAACTTGCCGTCTTCGAGTAGCCGAACCGTGTCGCTGGTCGCGGTGACATGCGACTGCTGCGTCGGCAGCTCGCGGTTCTCCCGGAACCAGTACTGGCGGTGCTGGAACGGATACGTCGGCAGGTCGAGCTTGCGTGCCGGGCCATGGTGGACCGCGCCGAAGTCGGGCAAGGCTCCCAGTGCGTAGGCGTCGGCGAGGGCTTCGGTGACCTGACGGTGGTCGGCGGTGTTCTTACGCAGCGACGCGATGGCGCGCGGCGTGGTGGCCGGGTCGGGCCAGGCGCGCAGCGCCGCGGCGGTGAGCACCGGCTGCGGGCCGATCTCGAGCAGCACCTTGCAGCCCAGGTCGGACAGCGTCTGCACGCTCTTGGCGAATTCGACCGGCTGGCGCGCGTGGCGGCGCCAGTAGTTACCGTCCAGCTTCTGGCTCCGGCCGATCACGGCGCCGGTCCGGTTGTCGATCAGGAGCCGTTGCGGCGAACCGTATGTCAAGCGGTCGGCATACTTCTCGAACTCGTCGAGGATCGGGTCGAGCAGCGCAGAGTGGAACGCGTGGCTGGTCTCCAGCCAGTCGCATCGCACGCCGTCGCCGGTCAACGATGCCACTGCCTTGTCCAAATCGCACGCAGGACCGGACAATACGGTGTTCGCGCCGTTGTAGGCGGCGACCGACAGGCTCGGGAACCGGTCGGTCAGGCTCTCCACCCGCTCGGCGGCGGCGAACACCGCGACCATCCGGCCACCGGACGGCAGGCTACCGAAGAGACGGCCACGCTCGGCCATCAGCCTTGCGCCGTCCTCGAGGTCGAAGACACCGGCAACACAGGCCGCCGAATACTGGCCGACGCTGTGTCCCAACACCACTGCGGGCTCTAAGCCCCAGGATTGCCAGAGTCGAGCAAGACCCATTTCCACCGCGAACAATGCAGGCTGGGCATAGCTGGTCTGCCGCAGCGTCGCTTCGGCATCGTTGCTGTCGACATCGAAAATAATGTCCAGAAGCGGCTTTTCGAGAACATCGGCGACTGCGGCGGCGCAGCGGTCGAGGGTTTGCGCGAACACCAGCTCGGTGTCGTACAGCTCGTGCGCCATGCCCGGGTACTGGCTGCCCTGGCCGGTGAACAGCCACGCCGTCTTCGGCGTGGCATCGGAGACGCCGCGCACCAAGCCGGGCGCCGGCCGGTCATCTGCGAGCGCACCGAGCAGTTCGCCGGCAGAGTCCGTGGAGTTGACCACCAACGCGGCACGGTGCTCGAAGTGCGCGCGCCCCGCCCCGGCGGTCAGGCACACGTCGGCCAGGCCGGCCTCCGGGTGCGCGTTCAACCAGCCGCGGTACTGCGCGGCGATCCGCACCAGTGCCTCGGGCGTGCGGGCCGATATCGGCAGGATGCTGAAGCGCCTGTCCGCACCCTGGTCGGTCGGTGAGTCGACCACCTGTGGTGCGCGAGCGGGCGCTTCTTCGAGGATGACGTGGGCATTGGTGCCGGCGAACCCGAACGAACTGACGCCGGCGATGCGCGGTCTGCCACTGCGTTCCCACGGCGTGGCGTTTGTCACCACCTCCAGCGCGAGCCGGTCCCACGGGATGTGCGGCGAGGGGTTCTCGAAGTGCAGATGAGCTGGCAACAACTCGTTTTCGAGCGACAGGATGACCTTGATCACCCCCGCGATGCCCGCGGCAGCCTCCAGATGCCCGATGTTCGTCTTTGCCGAACCGATCAGCAACGGGTTGCCGTCCTTGCGGCCCTCGCCGAGCACCGCGCCCGCGGCCTGAGCCTCGATCGGGTCACCGAGCGAGGTGCCGGTTCCGTGCGCCTCCAGGTAGTCGACGTCCGCGGGCGACAGCCCGGCACGCTTGAGCGCAGCGGCTATAACTCGTTGCTGCGCAACACCGTTCGGCACAGTCAAGCCACCAGATGCGCCGTCCTGGTTGACCGCACTGCCGCGGATGACGGCCCGGATGTGGTCGCCGTCGTTGATCGCGTCCTCGAAACGTTTGATGACGATGACGCCGCAGCCCTCACCGCGGACGTAGCCGTCGGCGGCCGCGTCGAAGGTCTTGCAGCGACCGTCTGGCGCGAGCATGTGGGCGCTGGAAAAGGTGATCATCGTCGCGGGCGTGAGCAGGACGTTGGCCCCGCCGGCCAAGGCCAGGTCGCACTCCCCGAGTTGAAGCGCCTGGCAGGCCTGGTGAATGGCCACCAGCGACGAACTGCAAGCCGTGTCGACGGCGACGGCCGGACCTTGCAGCCCTAACCGGAAGCTGATCCGGCCCGCCGCTGCCGCATTCGACGTCCCGATCGCCATGTAGGCCTCGATCTCGGGAAACGTCAACTCACCCGACGCCATGCCGAGGTAATCGTGAGTGGCCAGACCGACGAATACACCGGTGTTGGAATTCGCCAAAGACGTTGGCGCCGTTCCGGAATGCTCCACCGCGCGCCACGCCGTCTCCAGCAGCAGGCGGTGCTGCGGGTCCAGCATCCGGACCTCGCGGGTCGACATACCGAAAAACGGCGCGTCAAAGCCGGTCACGTCGTCGACGAAGCCTGCCCGACGTGTCGCGACCTTGCCCGGAGCGTCGGGATCGGCATCGAAGAACTCGTCGACGTCCCAACGGTCGGCGGGCACCTCCGAGATCGCGTCCCGGCCCTCGCGCAGCACCTGCCAGAATTCGTCGGCGTCCCCGGCCCCGGGGAATCGCGCCGCATACCCGACGATCGCAAAACTGGCTGGCGGTTGGCCTTGGGATGCCATGCGCTGTTGTCCTCTCGGTTTGGGGACTGTTAGAAGATTCGGTCGCCGCATGCGGCCGGGATGCGCAACAGACTTGTCCGAGCGTCCGAGGATTGCAAGCGCCACCCCGGCGGCGGTGCCGGACCACGCGCACCGTACCGCAGGGTATGGTCAAGGTCACCCCTGAGCACGCCGGGCGATTTCTGTCAATAGCCGCACACCCTGACATCATTGTCCGTATCAGGCACGTCAAACATGTCGATACGACAGGGCGACAGTCACAGTCGCGCGGGCTATCTTGAGTCTCGCCGCGATCATCCGCGGCCGTACGCGCGCCGTTCAACTGAGGAGGACGCTCTCTTGCGCATCGGGCAAATTACCGTCGGCTCACTCAGTGAGTGGACGCTGACGCCGGGCACCGTCACCTCCTGGCACCCCACCGCCGCGTCCGCGGAAAAGGCCGGCCAGGCACCGGTGAGCACGGTCCCGGTCAGCTACATGCAGAGCCAGCACCTACGCAACTATTACGAGCGCGACGCCGCGGGACTCAACTTTTCCCGGCAGATCATCGCCAGCTGCGACGCCAAGGGCGAGTGCGACATCGCCGCGATGAACGCCGCGCTCAACGCCTACCTCCGCCGGCACGACACCTTCCGCAGCTGGTTCGAGCGCACCGCC
>NZ_JBYCLA010000469.1:0-4872 GCF_057473665.1 Mycobacterium sp. TH-M25 | reverse complement strand
ACGGTGCCGCGCGCGCTGGCCACCGTCGACATGGCCACCGGCGACGAAGCGGTCGCGATCAACCAGCGCTCCGATGTCTGCGCGGTCCCGGCCGCCGGTGTCGTGGTCGAAACTATGGTCGCGTTGGTACTGGCCCGCGCCGCGCTGGAGAAGTTCGGTGGCGATTCGCTGACCGAGACCCGCCGCAACATCGAGTCCTACCGGCGTTCGGTCGCCGAGCGGGAACCGGCCACCGAAGTCCGGGCGTCCGGGTAACGCCATGGCGCCCAAAGCCGTGTTGGTGGGACTGCCGGGATCCGGCAAGTCCACCATCGGTCGACGGCTTGCCAAGGCCCTTGACGTCGCCATGCTCGACACCGACGCAGCCATCGAGCAGCAGACCGGACGCGCGATCGCCGACATCTTCGCTTCCGACGGCGAAGCGGAGTTTCGCCGGATCGAGGAAGAGGTGATCCGTGCAGCGCTCGACACACACGACGGCGTCCTGTCGCTGGGCGGCGGCGCAGTGACCACCCCGGGGGTGCGTGCCGCGTTGGCCGGCCACACCGTCGTGTACTTGGAAATCAATGCGGCCGAAGGAGTCCGCCGCACGGGTGGTAACACCGTGCGGCCACTGCTGGCCGGGCCGGACCGCGCTGAGAAGTTCCGCGCGCTGATGACACAGCGTGTGCCGCTCTACCGAGAGGTCGCCACGATCCGGGTGAACACCAACCGTCGCAATCCCGGGGCTGTCGTCCGCCACATCGTGTGCCGCCTCAACGAGCCGAAGTCGGGGCACCGGCGCCGGTCGCCGTGGCGCCGCTCGTCGGCCCCCCGGAACCTCAGCGCGCCCGAACCCCGGACCGGGCCGCCTCCCACGCCCGCGACCCCGGCCGCCCTGGCCGCCGCCCGCAGACACGGCAGCGCCGAGGTGGAGAAATGACGGAGGCTCGCCAACCGGTCACCGTCCAGGTGAACGTGGACCCGCCCTACCCGGTCGTCATCGGCACGGGCCTGCTCGGCGAACTCGGTGACCTGCTCGGCGGTCGGCACCGGGTCGCAATCCTGCACCAGCCGGTGCTGACGCAGACCGCCGAAGACGTCCGAAATCATATGGCCGACAAGGGTATTGACGCACATCAGATCGAAATCCCAGACGCCGAAGCGGGTAAAGACCTGCCCGTCGTCGGTTACATCTGGGAAGTGTTGGGCCGCATCGGCATCGGCCGCAAGGATGCGTTGGTCAGCCTGGGTGGAGGTGCCGCAACCGATGTCGCGGGCTTCGCGGCGGCCACCTGGTTACGCGGGGTGTCGATCGTGCACGTGCCCACCACACTGCTGGCGATGGTCGATGCCGCCGTTGGCGGCAAGACCGGCATCAACACCGACGCCGGTAAGAATCTGGTCGGTGCATTCCACCAGCCGACCGCGGTGCTGGTCGACCTCGCAACGCTGCAGACGCTGCCGCACAACGAGATCGCGGCCGGGATGGCCGAGGTCGTCAAAGCCGGATTCATCGCCGACCCGGTGATACTGGACCTGATCGAAGCCGACCCGCAGGCCGCGCTGGACCCGGCAGGGGAGGTGCTGCCGGAGCTGATCCGGCGCGCAGTCGTCGTCAAGGCCGAAGTCGTCGCGGCCGATGAGAAGGAATCCGAACTGCGCGAGATCCTGAACTACGGCCATACATTGGGCCACGCGATCGAGCGGCGGGAGCGCTATCAATGGCGGCATGGCGCCGCGGTCTCGGTCGGCATGGTGTTCGCCGCCGAATTGGCCCGACTGGCCGGGCGTCTCGACGACGCCACCGCGCAGCGCCACCGCAACATCCTGACCGCGCTGGGTCTACCGACCAGCTACGACGCCGACGCCCTTCCGCACCTGCTCGAATCGATGGCCGGGGACAAGAAAACCCGAGCCGGGGTGCTGCGGTTCGTGGTGCTCGACGGGCTGGCCAAGCCCGGCCGGCTGGAAGGCCCGGACCCGGCGCTGCTGGCCGCCGCGTACGCGGAGGTGGGAACCCGGTGAGCAGCCCGCCGGCGACGATGCAGAACGCAGTGATGCTGAGGAGCGGCGCATGAGCACAGTCAACGTGATCAACGGGCCGAACCTCGGCCGGTTGGGTCTTCGTGAGCCGGAGGTCTACGGCGACACTACCCACGACGATCTCGTCGAGTTGGTGGAACGCGAAGCGGACGCGCTGGGGTTCAAAGTCGTTGTGCGGCAAAGCGACAGCGAAGCCCAACTACTGGACTGGATCCATCGGGCAGCGGATGCCCAGGAGCCGGTGATCCTCAATGCCGGCGGGCTGACCCACACGTCGATTGCGCTGCGCGATGCTTGTGCCGAGCTGAGTGCGCCTCTGGTCGAGGTACACATCTCCAATGTCTTTGCCCGCGAGGAGTTTCGGCATCACTCGTATCTGAGCCCGATCGCCAGTGGCGTCATCGTGGGCTGCGGCGTGCAGGGTTACCTGCTCGCACTGCGCTATCTGGCCAGCCTGGGCAGCCAGTCCTTGGGCGCCTAGTCGGTCGTCGGTTTCTCGATGTGCTCGGTGGCGGGTTCGGCGTGCTCGTGGACCGCAACCTCGGTGGTGTTCGCTTCGCTGGGCGCCGTCGGAATCTCGGCCGTGTGCGCCGCTTCTTCGCTGTAGGCCGTTGGCGTTTCGTAGTCGCGTTCTGCCGTCGCCACCGCGCTCGTCTGCTGCTCGGGCCATTCCTGGGCATCGACGGTGGCGGCTTGCTCCGAGCGAACGGCGGCAAACACGTCGGTGTCGGCGCGGTCCTGCTCGCCAGGGGCAGCGCCACTCTGCGGCTTGTAGGCGCCCGTCTTGTCCACCTGCCAACGGCCCACTGCCACGCCGCTGATCGCGCCCAGGAACACCACCAGCGCGGTGAATGCCGCAAACGTGGTGAGCTCGTTGATCAGCCCGCCCACGTAGAGGGCCTTGTAGAACACCGCGATCAGCCAGGTGACCGCTCCGCTGAGGACGCCGGCGATGAGGCCGGCCAACAGCCAGGTCATCGCGAGGTCGTCCCGGCGGTCCGGGTCGGGGTTGGACGCTGCGTCCTCGCGGCCGTCGATCACACCCCAGGCAACCACGCCCACGATGAACACAGCGAGCAGCACAAGGCTGATCAATGTCGCGTGCGTTTGCCACACGCTGATAAGCGTTCCCTGGAACAGCCGAACGACGACCATCGCGGCGCCGAACACCAGGCCACGCAGCATCCAGTTAGTCATGGGGCCACAGCGTAGCGAGTAGCGTCAGCCGGTGTGACACATTCCCAGCGGCGAGCCACGCTCGGTGCCGAACTTCGCGCGGCCGAATTAGATGCGATGCTGGTCACAGACCTGATCAATGTCCGCTATTTATCCGGATTCACCGGTTCGAATGCGGCGCTGCTGGTGTTCGCCGACGGCGATAACGCCGTCCTGGCCACCGACGGGCGCTACCGCACCCAGGCCGCGCGGCAGGCGCCCGATCTGGAAGTCGCGATCGAGCGGGCCTGCGGGCGGTATCTGGCCGGACGCGCCGTCGCCGGCCGCGCCCGCCGGGTGGGATTCGAGAGCCACGTCGTCACCGTGGACGGCTACGACGCGCTGGCCGCCGAGCTTTCCGGGGCCGGTGGCGCCGCCCTGGTCCGCGCCGCGCAGCTGGTGGAGGCCCTGCGCGAAACCAAGGACGCGGGTGAGGTGGCATTGCTGCGATTGGCCTGCGAAGCTGCCGACGCCGCGCTGACCGACCTGGTCGAGCGCGGCGGGCTGCGACCCGGCCGCACCGAGCGCCAAGTGAGCCGTGAGCTGGAGGCGTTGATGTTCGAGCACGGCGCCGATGGCGTCTCCTTCGAGACGATCGTGGCTAGCGGCGCGAACTCGGCGATTCCACACCACCGGCCCACCGACGCGGTGCTGGCCACCGGCGACTTCGTCAAGGTCGACTTCGGTGCCCTGGTCGGCGGCTACCACTCCGATATGACCCGCACCTTCGTCCTTGGCCGGGCCGGTAGAGCTGACGCCTGGCAGATGGAGATCTATGAGCTGGTCAGCGTCGCGCAACGAGCGGGGCGAGAAGCCCTCGCCGCGGGCGCCGGCCTGGCCGACATCGATGCGGCCGCCCGCGGGGTGATCGTCGACGCCGGACATGGCGCGCACTTCGGTCATGGCCTCGGCCACGGGGTGGGATTGCAGATCCATGAAGCGCCGGGGATCAGCGCCACCGCCGCCGGGACACTACGGCCGGGCTCCGTCGTCACCGTGGAGCCCGGCGTTTATGTGCCCGACCGTGGCGGCGTCCGCATCGAGGACACGCTGGTGGTCGCAAGCCCCGGGCACGCACCGGAATTGCTCACCCTGTTCCCCAAGGAACTGGCGATTCTGACCTGAAAACACCTTCGCCAGTCCCGTGCGTGCACGGCTGACGAAACCCAGGGTGTGCTCGCACTGAACAGCGAGTTGGCGGCCCGCACGCCCTCCGATGCTCGTCGTCACCTCGGCGGCGTCGTGCTCCGACCGGGTGATTCCGACGACGATGGCGTCACCCTCATGTGCGTAGGGCGAGGCTCGCCAGCACGCTGACCGCCACGCGGCCGACAGCGTTGGACGTGTCGATGCTCGCGTGGCGTTGATGCTCCGAGCGGCCGGTGAAAGCAACTACGCTCGAGGGCGCGTGGCCACGCTGAGCGACTACGTGAGGCGGCAGACATCGCCAGCTTCGGCAGCGAGGACATGCTCGCCGCGCAACAACGTGTGCTCCAAGCCGTCAGCGCGGCCCGTGCGCCGGGTTCGCCGTTAACGAAGACCTCTCCGTTACCGACAGCAGTACCAGCCCAACACTTCAGGCATACGTTGCCCGCCACGACCAAGCGCAGGTTCTAGCCGACGACATCCGCG
>NZ_JBYCLA010000468.1:0-6594 GCF_057473665.1 Mycobacterium sp. TH-M25 | reverse complement strand
TCGGCGTTATTAGCCTCTCGTCTATTAGACCTGCGGTTTTTTCGTTATGTCAGCCTCGGTTGTGCAGCCCCGGATCCGTTGACGCTGAGGCACTTTGAGGCACAGCCGGAGCCCCGTAACGGCTCCGCAATTCGGTCTTCAGCACTTTGCCCGAGGGGTTGCGCGGCAAGGCGTCGACGATCTCCAGTCCCTTGGGGTGCTTGTACCGGGCCAGGCGTTCGGCCAGGAAACCGTCGAGGTCTTCGAGGCACAGGCCGGCCGCGACAGCCGCGATCGCGATCGGCACTTCACCCCACTTCTCGTGTGGACGTCCGATGATCGCGACTTCGACGATCGCCGGGTGGCCGGCGAGGACGTTCTCCACCTCCGCGCAGTAGATGTTCTCGCCGCCGGAGATGATCATGTCCTTCTTGCGGTCGACCACCCAGACATAGCCTTCGTCATCCATCCGGACCAGATCACCGGAGTGGAACCAGCCACCGGCGAACGCCTCCGCCGTCGCTTCCGGGTTGTTCCAGTAGCCGCTCATCAATGTGGGCGCGCGATAGACGATTTCACCGACCTCCCCGATCGGCACGTCATTCATCTCCTCGTCGACCACCCGCGCCGCCACGGTCGGGATCACCTTGCCGACCGAGCCGAGCTTTCTGATCGCGTCCTCGCCGAGCAGCATGCAGGTCACCGGCGACATCTCGGTCTGACCGAATGCGGCCAGGATCCGCGACCCGGGGAAGGTTTCCGACATCTGACGCAGCAGGGTGTCCGACGCCGGCGCGGCGCCCCAGGAGATCACCCGCAGCCGCACGTCACGCGGATTGGCCTGCTGTTCATGACAAACCGCCTGCCACTGAGCAGGCACCAGGAAGATCCCGGTGACCTGCTCGGCGGCCAGGACGTCGAGGAGATGTCCGGGGTCGAATGCGCCCAGCGGATAAATCACCGTGGGCAGCCCCATCAATAGTCCGGTCAACAGGTTGCCGATTCCGGCGATGTGGAAGAACGGGACACCGATGAAGCCGACGTCGTGGGCGGCGACGCCGTGGGTGTAAAGGTTGGTCATCGTCTGACCGGTCAGGTTGGTGTGGGTCAGCACCGCACCCTTGGGCCGCCCGGTGGTGCCCGAGGTGTACATGATCAGCGCCGGCGATTCGTTGGGCACATCCGTTGCCCGGGCCGGCTCGCCGGGCTCGTTCACCAGGTCCTCGTAGGCCAGCAGACCCCGGTCGGCGGTTTCGCCGGCCACCACGATGGTGTCCAACACCGACGTGATGTCGCGGACGCCGGCAGCCACCTGGGCCAGCGCCGGCTCCGTGATCAGCACCCGGGCCTGGCAGTCCTCGACCAGAAACGCGATCTCGGGCGGCGTGAGCCGGAAGTTGACCGGCACGGCGATGGCCCCGATCATGTTGGCCGCCAGCACCGACTCGACGAACTCGGTGCGGTTCAGCATCAGGATCATCACCCGGTCGCCGAAGCCGATCCCGCGGCGGCTCAAGGCGCCGGCGAGCTTGGCGACACGCGCGCGCAGGCCGGCCCACGTGGTGGTCGTGCCGATGAACCTCAGCGCGGGCGCACCCGGCTGCATATATGCGTGGCGTTCGAGCTGGTTGACCCAGTTCTGCCGTCGCGCCAGGTAGGGCTGCTCGAGAACATCGCCGGCGGTGGCGTGCGTGTCATGGGTACCGTGGCCGGTCAACTGCGCGGTCAACTGGGCGCATCCCTTCTCGTCGTAAACGCTCTGGTCAAGTTGATATTTGATAAAACCTGGTGTTGTCTGGGTCACACTATGGTTTCGGTGGCACGAAGACAACCCCGGATGGGTTCGGCGGGCACGCTCGCCGCGACGGGGCTTCCGCTGCGCCGGGCGCAGTTGTCTGACGAGGTCGCGGGCCATCTGCGGGCCGCGATCATGTCGGGCGCGCTGCGGCCGGGGACGTTCATCCGGCTCGACGAGACCGCGGCTTCACTCGGTGTCAGCGCGACTCCCGTGCGTGAGGCGCTGCTGAAGTTGCGCGGTGAAGGGATGGTGCAACTCGAGCCGCACCGTGGGCATGTGGTGTTGCCGCTGAGCCGACAGGACGTCGACGACATCTTCTGGGTGCAGGCGACCATCGCCGAGGAACTTGCCAGATCGGCGGCCCAGCGCATCACCGACGCCGAGATCGACGACCTCACACACCTCACCGATACGCTGGCCGCCGCTGTCGTCGCCGGCGACATCGAAGCGATCGCGGGATGCGAGTTCGCCTTTCACCGCGTTTTCAACCATGCCACCGGACGCATCAAGCTGGCCTGGTTCCTGCTGCACGTGGCCCGGTACATGCCGCTGATGGTGTACGCCGCAGACCCCGACTGGGGAGCTGGGGCGGTGCTCAATCATCGCGAGGTGGTGGCGGCGCTGCGCCGCCGAGACACCGCCGCCGTCGTCGAACACACCACGTCGCAGTTCGTCGACGGCGCCCGCCGCCTCACCGAACGGCTGGACGCCAGCGGGATCTGGCACTAGCCGGCCGACAACTCCTCGGCGCGCTTCTTGAGGTTTTCGGCCAGGTAGTCCAATACGGTGCCGGCCAGTTGCTTGACCATCGGCGCCGGAATCGGCATCGACGGCTCGACGTCCAAATCGACGGTCAGCAGCGCCGACGACCCGGTGTCCACCACGCTGAACAGCTGCTCCTGCTTCTTGAACAGGTTGCCCTGCTGCAGCACGGTCTGGATCTGAGTGGGGCTCGGGTAGTAGACCGCCTGGATCAGACTGTCCTCGATCGCTTCGTATTTGGCGTCGAGACGCAGCTGGCTGGGGCGCCCGTCGTCGTAGCGGGCCAGCACCCACAGGCCCTGGACTCCGTCGTTCCACTCCGGGTAACGCTCGAAGTCGGCGACGATGGCCAAGATCGAGTCGGCGTTGGCCGCAACCTCAACGGTCTTACTGACAAAAGGCATTCGCCGAGCTTAAACGCAGGCCGACGACAGCAGCGCGCGGATCTCGCCCGGAATGGGCGTCGGCCGCCGAGTGGCCTTGTCGATATAGACATGCACCCAGTGCCCGACGGCGGCGACGGCCTGCGGCTCGTCGGCGTGCTCGGCGGCGTCGGCGGCGCGGAAAACGCCGAGCCGGTAGGTCACGCTGCTGTTGCCGAGCCGGGTCACAGCCACGCCCACGACAAGTCGTTCCGGGAAATGCAACTCGGAAAAGTAGCGGCAGCCTGATTCGGCGACGATGCCCTGCGCCGACGTGGTCACCGGGTCGAGCGTGACGTTTGTCTGAATCCAGCCGTTGATCGCGGTGTCGAAAAGCTGGTAGTAGACCGCGTTGTTCAGATGGCCGAACATGTCGTTGTCGGCCCATCGGGTCAGCACCGGCCAGTGCACGGGAAAGTCGCCACCGGTGAGGCCGTCGGGTGCGGGCGGGACTGAGCTCATGGTTGTATTCGACCATGCTGGAAATCCGGGGTGCCGTGCTGGAGCGGATCGGATCGCGCCGGCCGTACGCGCAGTCCCGGCCGATCACGGTGGCCGCCGTCGAACTCGCGCCGCCGGGCCCCGACGAGCTGTTGGTGCGCATCGAGGCCGCCGGTGTCTGCCATTCGGATTTGTCGGTGGTGGACGGCAATCGGGTGCGGCCGACGCCGATGCTGCTCGGGCACGAGGCGGCCGGAATCGTCGAGCGGGTCGGCGACGGGGTCAACGACGTGACGGTCGGCCGGCGGGTGGTGATGACGTTCCTGCCGCGCTGCGGTCACTGCGCGGCGTGCGTGACCGATGGGCTGACGCCGTGTCAGCCGGGCAGCGCGGCCAACAACGCCGGGACGTTGCTCGGCGGCGGGATGCGGCTGAGTCGCCACGGCGACAAGGTTTTTCATCACCTGGGGGTATCCGGCTTCGCGACACACGCGGTGGTCAACCGGGCCAGCGTGGTGCCGGTGCCCGACGACGTCCCTGCTCCGGTCGCCGCACTGCTGGGCTGCGCGATGCTCACCGGCGGCGGCGCGGTGCTCAATGTCGGCAGGCCACAGCCGGGGCAGACGGTGGCCGTCGTCGGCCTGGGCGGTGTCGGGATGGCCGCGGTGATGACCGCGCTGTCCTATCCCGGGGTTACGGTGATCGGCATCGATCGACTGGCCGAAAAGCTCACCGGTGCAAAGACTCTCGGGGCACACGCGGTGTACACGCCGCAGCAGGCCGTCGATGCCGCGGTCAAAGCCGCCGTGGTCGTCGAGGCCGCCGGCCACCCCGCGGCGCTGGAGACGGCAATCGCGCTCACCGCCCCCGGCGGACGGACCATCACGGTCGGCCTGCCGCGACCGGACGCCCGGATCAGTGTGTCGCCGTTGGGTTTTGTCGCCGAAGGCCGGTCGCTGATCGGCAGCTACCTCGGATCGGCGGTGCCGGATCGCGACATCCCGAAGTTCGTCGAGCTGTGGCGATCGGGCCGGTTGCCGGTGGAGTCGCTGGTGTCATCGCGAATCACGCTCGAGGACATCAACTCTGCGATGGACAACCTGGCCGACGGCCTCGCGGTCCGGCAGTTGATCACGTTCTGAGTCCGCCGCTTGATCACAGCAGTCTCACCAGCCTCCGGCCGGCGGGTACCGACTCACGTCGGTGACCCGCGAAAGGGTGAACCGCTGCTCGCAGACTTCCCAGTCGGGCAGCAGCAAATAGCTCCGTGTGTCGTCTCGTGCAGATACAGCAGCGTGTGGGTGCGGTACGTGCGCGTCAGCCCACGGGGATCAGTTCGGAATCGACCGGCCACGACACCTTCAGGTCGCTGCGCAACGTCTCGGTCGGGCCGACCTCGCCCGGGACACCGGCGGCTTGCAGCGCATGGCGTTTGAAAGCGCGCGCCGCCGCGGAGAGCACATGCTGTACGGCAGCGGTCCGGTGTCCGACGTTCAGCGGCCAATCATCTTGCCAGAGAGTGACTTCGGTCATCCAGCGGTCCAGCGCCGCCAGTACTTCGTGCCGGATCCGCGAATCGGCGGCGAACATGTCGGCGCTGACCGCAAGACCCCGGGCCGCGCATCCGGCGCTCACGGTCAGGATGTGCGGGTCGAGTTCGACGGCATGCATGCCGAGGATCTGCAGTGGGCGATGGTCACACTGCTGCGCCAACAGGACGTGGACGTCCCAGCCTGCGCCCACCCGGTCATACAGCCAGCCGCCGATCGAGCCCACGACGTCCGCGGCGCTGGAAGCCACGACGTCGAGTCGATAGCCGGCCGATCCGTCGTCGGTGCGCGAGCGCCGATTCTCCGAGGTGTTCATCGCATCCCTTCACGCGTCGTCGATGACCCGGCCGACCCGGCGTGACACTTCTTGGCGAATCTGTAAAGGTGCGATGAGATCAGATCTCGCGTCGCGCCCTGAGCTCGGCGAGTATTTCGTCGGTGTGCTGGCCGAGCTGCGGCGCGGGCGAGCGGGGCACCCACGGCGTGCCGTGGAAATCCGCAGGGGTCGCGACCATCGGTATCACCGCGGGTCCGTCCGGCACGTCGACCACGCCACCGGCGGCGTGGAACTGCTCGTCGGCGACGACGTCTTCGATGCTGTTGACCGGTGACCAGAAAAAGTCCGGTTCGCGGGCAAAGATCTCCGCCCACTCGTCCAGCGTCTTGGTCGCGAAGATCTGGTCCAGCGCGGCGATCAGCTCGACGGCGTTGATCGCGCGGGAGCGCGCGTCCAGGAACCGGGGATCATCCAGCCACTCCGCCTTGCCGACCGCGCGACACAGCGGCGGCCAGTGCCGGTCGGCCTCCAGCCCGACGATCCAGAACCGATGGCCGTCGGCGGTGGCGTAGTTGTTCATGCACGGGTTGTACATCTTCTCGCGCTGCCCGATCGCGATCGGCTGCCCCGACATCAGGTAGGTGTTCAGGTCGAAGCTGACGGTGTAAGCGCCCTGGCGGTACAGCGATGTGCTGACCAGCTGCCCGTTCCCGGTGCGGTCGCGGGCCACCAGCGCCGCGCAGACCGCCGCGGCCAGCGTCATGCCGGCGGAATGATCGCCCATCCCGCCACGCTGAAACGGCGGCGTCTCACCGGGTCGGGTGAGCAGGTACGCCAGCCCACCGCGGGCCCAGAATGCGGCGACGTCATAGGCGGCCCGGTCGGCGTCCGGCCCGGTTTCGCCGTAGCCGGTGATCAGCCCGTAGACCAGTCGAGGATGCTCCGGGGCCAGCGATTCGTAGTCCAGCCCGAGCCGGCGCAGCGCGCCGGGCCGCACGTTGGTGATGAAAACATCTGCGCCAGCGATCAATTCGAACGCGGTCTCGCGACCGTGGTCGATGGTCAGGTCGATCACGATGCTGCGCTTAGAGCGGTTGTCCATCTCGAATGGTGGGCTGACGTCGACGTCGAGTCCGAGCATGCGGCCGAACGTCCGGGCCGGGTCGCCGGTCGGCGGCTCGATCTTGACGACGTCGGCACCCCAGTCAGCGAGGATACCGCCCGTCGCGGGCGCGGCCACCCAAACCCCGAGTTCGACGACGTTGACGCCTTCCATCGGTCCGGCCATGTAGGGCATCCTCTCGTCGACTCCGCTACAGCACGATAAGCACTCCTGCGGTTCGGGTCGGCCGAGTACCGTCGAAT